>JALZUU010000774.1 GCA_023300665.1 Saprospiraceae bacterium
GTGTATATTTTTTTACTTGTTTTTTTTAATCATTGAATTTTATAATAGGTTTTCTCGCAGAGGCGCGGAGAACGCAGAGATACTCGAACTTGTAACGTGTATATCAATACTACTTACTCCTTAACAACCTTGCCTCCTTTCATCACAAAATTTACTTTTAATACTGATTGAATATCTTCCATTGGATTTCCGTCGGTGGCGATGATGTCCGCATATTTTCCAGCTTTGATAGATCCTAAAACATCTTCTTGATCCAGCATTTCTGCCGGGTAAATGGTGGCGGACCGTAAAGCTTCCATAATGGGCATTCCTGCTTCTGTCATGTAAATAAATTCATTGGCATTTTCTCCATGTGGAAAAACACCGGCATCGGTACCAAAGGCTATTTTGACTCCTCGTGCATAAGCTTTTTCAAAAGTTTTTTGAATCAGTGGACCAATTTCTCGAGCTTTTGGAATGATGATATTTGGGTAGTATCCTGGCTCTTCTGCTTTTTTTGCAACGTACTTTCCTGCGGTAATCGTTGGGACATACCAAGTACCCATTTTTTTCATCAAGTCCATGGTTTCGGTACTCATTTTGGTTCCGTGTTCGATGGAAGTAATTCCTGCAACGATGGCTCGACGCATTCCTTCGTCTCCATGTGCATGCGCAGCAGTTGTCATTCCATAATCTTTGGCGGTCACCACAATCGCTCGTAATTCTTCTTCGGTTAGTTGCGGTCCTTGTCCATCTTTGGCGACACTGAGTACACCTCCGGTAGCGGTTACTTTGATGACATCTGCTCCGTTTTTATAGCGTTGACGAACCGCTTTTCGAACATCCTCTATACTATTCACTACCCCTTCTTTAGGTCCCGGATCGCCCATTAATGTACGACGAAAACCATTCGTTGGATCAGCATGTCCACCAGTAGTAGCAAGGCTTTTTTCAGCGGTAAATATTCGAGGTCCTATGACATCTCCACGATTGATCGCATTGCGCATAGAGACGTTTACACCCGAGCCACCAAGGTCTCGTACTGTCGTAAATCCTGCCTCAATCGTCTTTCGCATATCAACCGTAGCTCGAAGGGCAACATCCGCTTCGTTCATTCGAAACCGTTCTTCATAAGATCTTTTCGAAGGATGACTTTCAACATGAATATGCATATCCATCCATCCTGGCATCACAGTTTTGTCTTTTAGATCAATGATCGTCTCACCATTATCAGCAGAAAGATATCCCGCATTAACTGAAACGATTTTATCCTTTTCAATGACAATCGTTTGTTCCTTTTTTACCGTCTTAGATTCTACATCAATCAAATTTCCACAATGCAAATATGTTTTTTGTGCTATTAATATTTGGGTGGTAAAAAGCATCGCTAGTATTAACGAAAAGGTTGGGAATGATTTCATGATTGTATATTTAATTTTTTTAAAACTTATCCATCTAATAAAAACTATTTGAAAAATTCTATTATTCTTTCTTTAAACATATGTCTTTTTGAATCAAAACCACTTTTTTCAACGGCTCAACGATTCAACAATAACCCCCACTTCTTTTTGATAATTTATTTTAAGCGTAGTTTTGGATAATTTTGGATTATCTAAAAGATAGATGGCTAATTTTTCGGTAATATGAATAGCGATGGCTCGTTGTAAAGGACGAGCTCCATACCGATGATCGTAGCCAACTTTAGCAATAAAAGCAATCAGGTCTTCTGTAAATTCTAGCGTGATATTTCGTTTTAAAAATCCTTCTCTTTTTTCTAGTGCTTTTAGTTCCTTTCGGCAAATTTTTAAAATACTTAATGGATCTAGATTATTAAAAAAGACCATTCCGTCAATTCGATTGACAAATTCAGGGCGGAAGTTCTTTTCAATAGCGGCTTGATATACTTTTGCTCCATCACTTTCTGAGAAACCAATTGACTTAGAATTGGATGCACCAAGGTTGGAGGTCATGATAATGATTGAGTTTCTAAAATTAGTAATTCGACCAAAATTATCTACCATCATTCCTTCATCTAAAACCGTCATTAGAGCATCGAAAATAGCTGGATGTGCTTTTTCTACCTCATCTAATAGCAAGACTGAAAAAGGTCTTTCTCGAATATTTTTCACCAAAGCTCCTACTTCATCTCCCGATCCGATAAACTTACTCATCTGAGACGGATGCTGAAATTCGCTCATTTCAATTCGTACAAGTGGCGTTTGTTTTTGTCCTTTCCCAAAAAAATAATTGGCCAAAGCTTTTGCACTTGCCGTTTTACCAACACCCGTAGGTCCGGCAAAAAGTAAGGTTTGAATTGGTTTATAAGGGTTGTTAAGACCGGCTTTAAATACTTTTACAATTCCAGCCAATTGATCTAGCACTTGAGGTTGTCCGATGATTTGACTACTAAAATATTCCTGTAATTCTTCCGTATTTAATCTTAAGTCATCTCGTAAAAATAATTCGGGCATTCCAGTTTCTTCCACAAACTGATTCAATACTTCTCGTCGACTAATGCGACTTCCGCCCTTAATTCGAGCTTCACTGATTGCCTTGGCTAAAAACTTAATTCCTTTTCCTGGAAATTTCTCATATGGTGCATACCGATATAACAAACGGTAAATTTCTGATAAGGCTTCTTCAGATATTTTAATAGACATTTGTTGTTCCACATAATCAGCAAACTGCCGAAAGACTGCTTGTACTTTTGGCTTTGGTAATTCATTTATTTTTACCAATTGAAAATTCTCAACAAATCCTGGTAAGCGCTTACGAATGCTTTCAAGTTCTGTAATAGTCACTTCGCCAATCAGGGTTAAATCACCCGTCTGTAAAAAATCTTGTAAAAATGCTGCAACACTTACTTCAGCAGACGCTCCACCAATTTGCAATAATCGAACAATATCCAATAGATATAAGGTACCATTTACTTTGGCTAAATCTCGAATAATGGCTTCACAGATTTCTTGCCATTCGCCTAGATATTTTGCTTTGGCGACAAATCGTTGTGCGCGCATTTCCCAAAAGCTACGATCTCCTACGGGACTATTTGGGGCACTCAATTTTCGAATGACCAAGCGCAATGCTGCCGACTTACCAACACCTGGATCTCCAATCACTAATACATTGGTTTTTCCAACCATGATCTTATCCATAATCTCTGCTACCTGATCGTCAAGTTCCCACGCAGCATCGGGCAATTGTTGTCGGTTTTTATTTCGGCGAGGAGCAGGCAATTTAACGGCTAGTTGATCCAGATATTCTAAATTAACTTCTTGCATAAACCGTTCTTCCTTGACTACTCTATTTTCTATGATTCTTAATTTAATAAAATCCACCTCCGGTATTTCCATTGAAAGATAGTGATACAATTTATCTGGTGGATAACTATTAAATATACTGACACAGAAATGTGTAAAAATGGCCTTAAATTGTTTTTGATCATAATAATAAAAAACCTCTTGTAACGCAGGCAAATAACATTCAAAGTGTCCTTGTCCGGTATCTCCAAAAATAGCGAGTATTGGAACTTTGATTGTTTCACTGAGGGGATAATTTCCAGAATCATCTTTATAGGAAGGTCTAATTTTTACTTCCAGTACCTTGACTTTAGGTTTTTGAATATCAAAGGCAGGATAAAAGCCTGTTTTTTTATAATTCCGTTGTAAGAAATCAAGAAATTTACTTTTCAATGTTTTTACATCTCGTTCGACTAGTTGGTGTCCAGCCCCAGGAATTATTCCGACCACTTGATCAGAAGGAAAAGTATAATAAACAACAGGATAGCTAATTGTGCTCATAGAGAAATGTATTCTAGGCTGTAAAATACAAAAGTCGAGAGAAATAAAGAAGTTATCTCATTGAGGCTTTAAAATGATTTGACGAATATTTAATATTATACAAATACAAAAGCATTGACAACCGAAGTCATCAATGCTTTTAAAACCGTTAATTTTTATCTTAAATGATTTATAAAATTATTTTACAATCATTAGACGCTCAGTTGCCACCTTATCAGCCGTTCTTAAACTAACTAAATAAATACCTGTAGATAAATCACTGGTGTTTAGGTTATAATTATAATTCCCTGGAGCATTTGGATTAAATTCCACAGACTTCAGTTGCTGTCCGGTAATAGAGGTCAAGGTCATTTTCATTTCCATAGAGGCATCTACAGAATAACTGATTCGCGTGATGTCTTTAGCAGGGTTAGGAGCAATTGTCAATTCAAAAGCTTCTGTACCTACCACTTCTTCAACATTTACTGGAAAATCTAGAAACTCACTTGTTCGGATAGATAATTCCGCAATAGTATTAGCACTAACTGGGTCACCTTCTTCCGCATCCAAGTTAAGACCTGGCTCATCATCAAATTGATACCAAATTGCCAAATGGTCACCTTCAATTAAATCTGTATGTGGAAAGATAGCATCCGTTGTAGAAACCAAAAAACTAAATAAAGAAAGATCTGTATTAATAATATTGTAAGGAGGAGCCCAACTAAAACCTCCATCTTGAGAAGCAGTTACATGAATCTGAGAAAAATGTTGCTGTTGTGCAGGATTCGTACTCAACAAATTTTCCATAGATTGCTGATAAGTAATGATAACTTCACCTTCATCTGTAACTTCTATATTTGACGAAGTAATCGGAGAAGCAACACCATTAACATAGATAGCACCATCTGCAAAATCATAAACATTATTTCCATCTACGTCTAATCCTATTTCCACCGCTTCTATAAACTCAACACCATCATCAGCATAACTTTCATTCCAGTATCCGATTCCGGTTGGTAAGAAAAAGAAGTTTAAAAAGCCTTCTTGTAAAGTACTATCAGAGTAAATAAATAGCTCAGAGTAAGAAACGTGTGCCATTCCATTGGCATCTAATGTAACTGATCCTGTTCCGTCATTGGTTCCAATAAACAAGGAATCCATCAAGTCCGTATCGGCGTAAAAAATACCTGGGCCTCGTGGATCAACTCCTCCAATATCATCCAGTGTATAACTTTGATTTCCTAACTCAAAATTATCGATTGGAAAATCGTGCACAATTCTAGAAGTCCAAGATCCAACATCACCGTTTGACTCAGATTTTAAAAGGATTACATCTTCGGTCAATTGAAAAACACCAATGGCAACATTTCCATTTTCATCTGCATCAATAGAATAAGTATCTGCATTAACTCCTTTAATCTCATTACTGGTCGTTCCAGGAATGATATAATTTTGGATAGGCCAAGTCAGACCACCATCATCACTGCGAAAGTATAGTAAGGCTTGTGTAAGTCCTTCATAAGTTGGTTCATAAACAGGAGCATTGGGATCAGCATTAGGACCAGTAACTCCGATTACGTGAATCGTATTTCCTACAGATACTGCTCGCGGCCAAAGAAATCCAAGTGGTGCATCTGAAGGTAAAGTGCTTTCTTCCGTCCAAGTACCGTCGGTGTTTTCACGTACTAATAAGGTTTGATTGGTAGAAGCAAAAGTGTGGTTGATAACTACATTTGTTCCATCTTCCAATTGCACTAAGTTTGGCCATCCTGTACGAGAGGTTGGTTCAATTCTAGCACCTGCGCCAGAGAAGCCTCCGCAGTTTTCCGCCTCACTAAAGAAAGTACCTCGTGTAGGAAAAGCTGGATCTTCCGTTTGCGGGTGTCCAGTCCAAACAGTTCCAAGTTCACAATCTGGCTGCGCAAGCATCCGATTAGCAGTCGCTCCGTTAGATTGGAGATCGTAGTAAGTTTCTCCGATCCATTCTTCAGCAGCTTCACTATTGGTGGTAGCTCCGTTTTCTAAATATTCTTGATGAGCAGTTATTCTGATTGGTCCAGAAAGTACTTCTGACCCGTCATATTGTACTCCGAGTTCACTGGCAGTTTTCGACTGCTTAGGTCCTGTGATACCAGATGTTCGTTGCTGTGCAATTGAACCAAAACTGGCAAAAACCATTAAAGAAAAAAGTAGTAATTTTTTTTTCATGATCAAGTAATTAGATTAAGAAATTGTTTAAATAATGCCTATAAATATGATAAAAATATAACATGTAATTAAGTTATGTTATTTTATAACATAAACAAACTACTCCATCTTAAATTAGTGTAGTTATGACAACTACTTATTAAAAAAGGCAGTTATTTCAATAAATGAAATAACTGCCTTTATGTTTTGAAGTAATCTAAACTACTTCAAGCAATTGATAACTAATTATTTAGTCACCACCAATTTCTGAGTAGCTACTTTATCGCCAGCACGTAAGCTAACTAGGTAGATACCAGGAGAAAGGTTGTTTATATCAAGAGTCTGAGCGTGAGAACCGACAGTAGTATTACCAAGGTTAGCTTGAGAAACCAAAGAACCTACTACATTGTATATATCGATTGTTACATCTTCTCTTGTACCTAATTCGAAATTAACAGTAGTTAAATTAGCTGCTGGATTAGGACTAACACCAAAGCTAAATGTTTCAGGTGAAACTGCAGTAGTTGATGTAACAACTAAACCAAGTACTTCTTCAACGTCTATGGTCGTCATAGTAATCGTATTAGAAACAATAGGATCTGCTTCAGTATCTCCTACCAAGTTTAGACCTGGCTCATCATCAAATTGGTAAGTAAGTGCAACCTGATTTTCAGAAACTACATGCATATTTGGGAAAAGAGCATCTGTCATATCCACTAAGAAGCTAAATAAAACAAGCTCTGGATTAATAACATCCACTGGAGTTGCCCAAGTTGCTCCATTATCACTAGAACCGGTCATCCAAATATGTGAATAATGTTGTAATGGATTAAGGTTTGTAGGATCATCTCTAATCAATTCCTCCATAATTCCAATATATGCCAATACGATTCTTCCATCATCTAAAATTTCAAGAGAAGGCATACCAAGATACATAGCTCCATTGTTTTCAGGTAAAACGTCAAAAGTAGTAATCGAAAGTGTGGTATCACCATTTGTATCCAAAGCAGGTCCAACCACATCGATACGTTCCATGGTTTCATCAATTTCATTCCAGTAAATTAAGTCACCAAATAAAGGAAAAGAGCTGAATGCACCAGCCGCTTGAGTTGTGTCTGCACAAAAAACGTACATCTGTGGGAAAACAACGTGTACGTTTCCACTAGGATCCAATGCTATTGCACCACTACCATCATTCGTTAAGAACGATAATGCTTGAACAGAAGTTGAATCTGGGTTACCTGCTCCAGGACCATTTGGATCAATTCCACCTAAGTCTTCTACTGTGTAAGGAATTGTACTAAAAGTAAAATCATCAAAAGGTAATGCACTTACCGTTTTGATATTCCAAGAACCTATGTCACCATTTGAAGTACTTTTTATCACCATAACGTCTTCTCCGATGTCAAAAACACCGATAGCCACGGTAGATCCATCAGCTACAAGTTGGTAGCTATCACCACCAATTCCAAAGTTAAGGTCTACTGTTGTATTTGGATCTGGAGCACCTAATCCTTCAATGATATGATCATTGATCACCCAAGTATCACCACCATCATCAGAACGGAAGTATAATAATGCAGGGCTTAATCCTTCATAAACTTCACCACCATTTCCAGCAGGAGTAGAAACACAAATCATGTGGAGTGTATTGCCTACAGAAACAATCTGAGGCCATAATAGACCAAAAGGAACAAGAGTAGGTACTCTAGTCTCTACCCAATCAGTAGATCCTGAAGAACGACGTAGTAGTACTAAATCATTTGTAGCATCTGGTAAGTGACATATTGCTACATCTGTACCGTTATCAAGGGTAGTAACGTTTGGCCATCCAGTACGAGGTTGTTCTAGCGTTACTCCATCATCTGGTGGAAAAGTTAAAGAATTTACAGTTTCATTGAATCCAGTACCACGACTTGGAAATCCTACATCTTCTGTTTGATTATGGTGTGTCCATACTGCACGGATATTCATTGCATCCTCTGCATGAACACGATTTTGACCAGCACCATTGGTTTGTAGGTCATAATAAGTAGCTCCAATCCATTCTTCTTTGTTTAAACCATTCGTCTGAGCACCTTGCTCAGCATAAATCTGATGAATTGACTTACGAACTGGCCGTCCTTCTAAAGACTCAGATCCGTCAAATCGACGATCGTTAAGATTACCCTGCTTTGTTATTGTACGAGCAGCGTCGGTTACCTGAAGCTTCTGCTGTCCAGAGACAGAAAAACTAGCAGCCAAAAAAAATAAAAGTAAAAGATTCTTCATAATTAAGAATTTTGATTTGTATTAAAAATTAACGGTCAAATTGTCATTACAAATGTGTATAGTATTGCCATGACTTGATATAAAGTGCCAATATATGAATTAAATTTGAGTTTCTTAAAGGGAGATAACACATAATTTTGTCATCTAACATTCAATTTAGGTACATCTCTGCTTTTCCTTAAATTATCCCTAGATTTTTTGTCCGTCAAACTGCGATTTTAAGTTAATTAGCCTACTTTTGCGCTCTATGAAGGTATTTAAGAAACTAGAGAATCTTCCACTTATTCCTAATGCAGTATTGACTATTGGTAGCTTTGATGGTGTCCACCAAGGACATCAAAAAATTCTTACGCAAGTTCGTGATTTGGCCAAAGCAGAAGGAGGAGAAAGTGTCGTGGTTACTTTTCACCCTCATCCGAGGCATGTTCTGTCTAAAGATAGACCAGATTTCAAGTTGATTACTACCGTAGAAGAAAAGGCTGCTTTACTGGCTAATTATGGTATTGATAATGTAATTGTAGTCCCTTTTACTCCAGATTTTTATACACAGAGTCCAAAAGCTTATATTGAAGACTTTTTAATTGATCGTTTTCAACCGAAATGGATCGTTATTGGGTATGACCATCAATTTGGGAAGCAAAGAAAGGGAAGTATCAAAGATCTTCGACAATACGAAGCAAATAATATCTTTAAATTACTGGAAATAGAGCGGCAAGAGGTGAAAGATATTGCGGTAAGTTCTACCAAGATTAGACAGGCACTTGCGCTTGGTCAGGTGGAAAACGCAGCACAACTGCTTGGTCATTCTTTTAGCCTTACTGGAAAAGTTACACATGGGCAACGAATCGGACATACTTTAGGTTATCCAACTGCTAATATTGAATTAGCGGAGCCCAACAAACTGATTCCTGCCTACGGAATTTATGCCGTTAAGGTTTGTCACCATCACGAGTTCTTTCAAGGAATGCTATATATTGGTGACCGGCCTACTCTGGCCAATCATCATAATAAAACGATCGAAGTAAATATTTTTGATTTTGATCAACAGATTTATGGGGATCAACTCCGAATTGACTTTGTTAAATTTTTAAGAAAGGACCAACAATTTGATGGCTTAGAAGCACTTAAAGTGCAATTAGGAAAAGACAAGGTGGCTGCGTTAGAGGCTTTGGATTGTTGAATCGTTTATTTGTTTATCTGTTTAGGTTAATCTTGTTATAGATTATTGGATAATTATGAAAATCATCTATCGTGTGGGACTGTTCAATAATCTGTGTTTTTTGTTGCACTAGCATTGCTTAAGAAGAGACCGATTAACCAATCCACTAATTAACAATTGCTTATTTATGAAAGCAATATTTTATTTATATAAATTGGGTTAATTGACTAGACACCGTTAATTGAACACCCTCTAGAAGGAAGGTTAAACCCTATTATTTAGTAACCATCTTTTTAGAAAAATAATAGATTTTTACGAACTTGTAAATTTTGGGCTTTGAAGCTGTTTAAAAATCAAAATAAATTTTATTTTCTAATATTTCAATTCTTGTTTAATTCAAGCTTCTCACTGTTTTTTTTGCTGCTGTCTTCTTCGATTGAATAAAGCCAACAGCCACAGCAAGGAGTAAATAGCTAATAAAAAATGTCTAAAGACCGTGTAGCCATTGTTGTTTTAAATTATAATGGAAGTGCGCATTTAAAAGCATTTCTTCCTTCGGTTTTGGCGTACACTCCTGAATCGATGGAAATTCATGTAGCAGATAATGGGAGTACAGATGATTCGATTGAGGTATTAGAAAAGGAATTTCCAAGAGTTCTAGTTCATAAATTACCAGAGAATTATGGGTTTGCAGAAGGCTATAATCAAGCATTGAAAAATATTGACTCAGACTATTACGTAATTCTTAATTCTGATGCTCGAGTAACTAAAGGTTGGATTGAACCTATTATTGAGTTATTTAAAACGGATGATTCAATCGCGGCTATTCAACCAAAAATTCGATCCGAGGAAATTCCGGATTCCTTTGAACATGCTGGTGCCGCTGGTGGTCTCATGGACAAATATGGATTTACTTTTTGTCGGGGAAGGATTTTTGATGATCTAGAAAAAGATCTTGGACAATATGATACGCAACAAGAAATCACTTGGGCAAGTGGAGCGGCACTTTTTATTCGCGCCAAACTTTTTCATCAATTTGGTGGATTTGACGGAGACTATTTTGCACACATGGAAGAAATAGATTTATGTTGGCGATTACGGCGAGCAGGATATAAAATCATGATAGAACCAGCCTCAATTGTTTACCATCTTGGAGGAGGTACTTTAAATTATCAAAGTTCCCGAAAAACGTTTTTAAATTTTAGAAATATCTACGCCACCTTACTTAAAAATCTTCCAGGCAGTACAGTCATTTGGCTTTTATTTTTTAGGCTAGTACTTGATGCCGGAGCAGCATTACTTTATCTTACTAAAAAACGACCGGATCTAGTATGGGCTATTGCCAGAGCACATTGGGCGTTCTTTCTAAATATTCCTAGTATTATAAAAAAACGGAAGGCTGGAAAAATATTGGTCGAAGAACATCGAATCGGCCCACCTAATCTAACCGCTATTTACCCTGGAAGTATTGTGAAAGAATATTATTTTAATGGTTCCAAAATTTATAACGAACTCAAACATGTCAAAAAATAAAGTTGAAATAATCTATGAGGATGATGCAATTGTTATTGTCCATAAACCTGCTAACTTTCTAGCAATCCCTGATCGATACATTGCTGAACGCCCGAACTTAGTTAATTTTCTTAAAAAACGATACGAAGAAATTTTTGTCGTTCATCGACTTGACAAAGAAACAAGTGGAGTGATTTGTTACGCCAAAAATGCAGATAGCCATCGACACCTTAGCAAGCAATTTGAAGATCGTACGGTCGAAAAAATTTATAAAGTTTTAGTGGAAGGACGCGTACATGAAGCCGAAGGAATCATTGATAAACCAATCGCACGGCACGTTTCTATTGCTGGAAAAATGAGAATTCATAATAGTGGAAAGGCTTCAGTGACGCATTACGAAGTAGAAAAACATATTGGTGATTACACTTTGGTTCAAGCTAATATCAAGACAGGACGAACGCATCAAATTCGAGTGCATTTTGCAGCCATCGGTTATCCTTTAATGATCGACGGAATGTATGGCCGCCAAGGTGAATTCTTTTTAAGCTCAATTAAACAAAAGAAATTTAATATTGGTAAAGACCAAGAAGAACGTCCATTAATGTCACGCACTACACTACATTCTTGGAAGCTTTCCTTGGATCATCCAGTCACTGGAAAAAGGATGGATTTTCTGGCGCCACTCCCTAAGGATTTTAGAGCGGTGTTGAAACAGTTGGAGAAGTGGAATCGTTGATTTGTTGATTTGTTGATTTGTTGATTTGTTGATTTGTTGATTTGTTGATTTGTTGATTTGTTTAGATTAATCTACTCACAGAATCTTTTTATACACTATTGAAAAATTATTAAAATCATCTATCGTGTAGATTTTTTAGCGTAACCTTTCGTTAAGTCGTTTGTAAAATAAAAAAAGTCGTATCGGAGACCGATACGACGAAACACCTTTTTCATAAGAGATAATAGTTTGGACAAACTATAATTTTATGATAATAAAGTTTTTTCTTTAAACAGTTTTATACACTTCAAGTAGCGCACCAATCTTGTCCATCAGATCTTCTGGTCCGAATGGTTTTCCTACGTGATCATTCATACCGAATAGTTTGGCTTTTTCTTTTTCCGTTAAAAATGCGGAAGCGGTTAAAGCAATAATCGGCACATCTCTTTTACGCGGGTCGGTGGACTTTCTAATTTCGGCAGTAGCACGATATCCATCCATATTTGGCATTTGAATATCCATCAGAATCAAATCAAAGTAAGCGTGATTTAAAGCTTCTAATGCTTCCACTCCATCATCAGCGGTAACCACTTCTACTCCGATTTTTCGAAGCATTTTAGCTACTACCAATTGATTGATTTTATTATCTTCTACCACCATAATCTTATATCCTTTTAGATGTTCAAAAGATTTTAGGGTACGGTTTTCTCGTTTAACAGGTGCTTTGTTGTTAGAAATTTTGAAAGGCAAATAAATCGTAAATTTAGTTCCTTTTCCAATTTCAGATTCAACTTCAATTTTTCCGTTTTGAAGATCGACCAATCGCTTAGTAATCGTAAGTCCTAGCCCTGCATATCCTTCGAAAATATCGCCAGATTGATTATTACTTAGTTCTCTAAACATCTGTGTATACTCCGCTTCGTCCATTCCTTTTCCAGTATCTTCAATGTTCATGACCAAGGTCACTTCGTTAGACTTTAGTTCGTGTAATTTAACATTAACATCTACTTTACCTTCTTCTGTATATTTAATAGCATTTGAAACTAAGTTGGTAAGAATCTGATTGAGTCTTACTGGATCACCGATTAGACATTTTGGAATCGCTTCATCAAAAGAATAATTTAAATCAATATTCTTATCACGAGCTGGTAATAAAAACCGTTGCTTTGTATCTTCGATGGTATCAACTGGACTAAATTCACGACTCTCTAGCGTTAATTTACCTGCCTCAATTTTTGAGAAATCTAATACATCATTAATAAAAACAACTAAGTTATTAGCAGAGAACTGCAACGTTCGTAAATGTTCAATTTGATCTTGACGTGGCTCTTCTTCTAATAGTAGATGAGTTAAACCAATAATAATATTCATTGGTGTACGCATCTCGTGACTCATCGTCGCTAAGAAGCGATCACGGGCAAAAGAAGATTGTTCAATCGATTCTCTTTCTGCCATTTCGTTGACCAACTTATGATTTAAGTTATCTAAACTTTCGTTGGTATCTTTAAGTAATAAGTTCTTATCCTTGATCTCTTCCCCCTGACGACTAATCTCCTCGTTTTTAGTTAATAAGAGTTCATTATCCTGCTTTTTACGGCGGTAACTAGTAAAGAGTACAAACATTAATAAGGTACCCAATCCAATTAAGGCATATAAAAAAGTACGCATCTTCGAAGAGAATGATTGTTCTTTTTCTAGTGCAGCAATCGTCGCTTGATTTTTTTCAGCTTCGAATTCTGATTCATACTTAGTAGTCAATTCTAAGAGTGCTTTGTCTTTTTCATTATTATAAAAAACATCTCGACTATCTGCGTAAGCAACATGCATATTGTATGCTTGCTCGTGCATTCCTATTTCTTTATAGGCAGCAGCGATGTCTTTGTAAATTCCTTGTGTTCTAGGAGATTGTCCTTCTTCTTTTAGAAGTTGAATACTAGACTTTAGGTTTTTATCCGCTTGAACTTTATTTTTTGTTTTTGCGTAAATCACCCCAAAATTCTTGTAGGTTTCTGCTAAAGGAATAGGTTGATTAAGAGTAGAACGAATACCAAAAGCAGTTTCGTTGGCCTCTAGTGCTTCATCATAGTCTCCTTGTGACAAATGCACTTCCACCATATTATTAAAATCTCTTCCTATAGCTGGCATATCCTCTAATGAACTATTCAAATCAAGCGACATTTCATGATAAGTTAGTGCTCCATCTTGATCACCAAGGTCACTTAGAATATTCCCTAAAAAACTTGCAATAGCGGCTCCACCCGTCAAGTCTTCTGTTTCAATTTTAAGTTCCATGGCTTTAACGTAGCAATTTCTTGCTTTACCATATACTTTTTTGAATAAGTAGACATCCCCAAGGTTCTTATTGGTTTCGGCAGCACCTGCTTGGTCTTTATTTTTTTCACGGATAAGCAGGGCTTCTTCTAGATTAGCGATGGCATTTCCAGTGTTTTCTTGTAAGAAAAACAAACGACCAATATTATTCTTTGAAGCAGCAATACCCAATTCGTTGTTAATATTGTTACGAATATTCATCGCGCCCAAGAAATTCTTCATGGCATTGGTATAATCCAATTTTGCTTGGTAGATCAATCCTAAATTATCTAATGCATTGGCTTCTTCATCCGATTCGGATAATGATCGAGAAAGATCAATGGCTTCCATTACATAGCGTTTGGCTTGTAAGGATTGATCTTTTTTTATCAATAAAGTAGATAACTTATTGAGTGTCTTCAATTTATCGCGTCCCTGTTGCGCATTGACTTGTTTTTTAAACTGGTCAATTTGATCAGATTGAGCAAATAATGTAACATAGGAAAAGGAAAAAATTAGGAAGCAAAGAAAGGTGAGATTTTTCTTCATTTTTTTAAGGTGTTTCTTTCAAGTAATAAATACAAGTCAATACAACAGTTGTCCAAAATTAATATATGTATTGACACATTATAACTTTAGCAAATTTAATGCCGAAGGTTCTTTTAATCTGCGGATTAGTGGAAAACTGACCGATCCCAACTGAAAGGAGCGCGAGGGAAGGCACTGCGTAAGGCGACAAGATGCCATTTTCTGGATGTGCGAAACTGGGAATAAATTTATCTGGGATAGATAAATTGAACAAATCCAGAATTATTTTAGACTCTTGGTTTCACAGTCTTTTAGAATAGCTTTGTATTTAGGAAGGCTTTCTATATCCTTTGCATTAAATTCTTCAAAGGAAAGTTTGGTTTTGATTGAATGTATATAACAATCACAATATTGTTCCACATTATGATTAGCCTGAAACTCGGCATCCATTTGGTCTATTAAAGTTACCCGAATACTATTTTCTGCTCTTTCAGGTAATAAAAATTCCATCGTGGGCGGATTATAAATCAACTTATCACCTGGCACACAATTATCTAGTATAGCGGTAAACGCACTATCTTTTAATTCATTGATATGATGGAATTCATTTTGGTCGAATTTAGCCATGATGGTTTTATTATCTTTTACTTTGGCTAAAATTTTAGGAGCAGCACAAGCGCAGTATTCAATAATCCCTTGTGACATTCCAGCCCTTTTCTCACTTTCTATCAAACAAAGTTTTTCGATTTTTACTACTTGAGAATTTTTATTTTGACAAGAAATAATTAAAAAAATAAATAGAAATATGGATAAAGATAAGGCCGTAAACTTCATAGATATTTGTACGGAATTTCTAATAAAAAAGTTTAAAAAATAAAAAACTTTTATCAAGGCCTCCATTGCTCAATAGCTTGTTTATATTTTTCATAAGTATCTAAAAAGATGGGAACGGTTAATTTTGCTTCTTTTCCTGCCCCGTTCATCAGTAAACAAAAACCTATCTGGTCTTCATGATTCACCGCCATTTCTCCTTTGTAGCTATTCACAAAACCACTATGGTAAGAAACTTTTTTACCCCCATAATCCAAAATCCTCCACCCCAATCCATAGGAAGCAGCGCGTAGTTTTGGCCATTTTCCAAAATAACGACGTTTGACTGGCGTATTAATTACGGGTGTAAAAACTCGCTCTAAATCTTGATTATTAAGCACTTCTGGAAATTGCCCCAGCAAAAGCCTAAGGTAAGTAGACATATCATTAATACTAGCATTGACACCTCCGGCAGGTACAGCAGTATAATATTTATCAGAAATTTTTGTTTCATACCAACCAGTCTTGGTCACATTATGAGGACGAGCCGTATTGGTACGTCCAACAATTGCAGCTCGATTGGTGGATGCATCGGTCATACCCAATGGATCAAAAATCTTTTCTTGAAGCAATCGTTCGTAAGATTGTCCTGTTGCGACTCTATGAACTTCTCCGATAATACTAAAAGGAGCATTTTGATAACTATAAACCGTTCCTTCCGGTCCTACCAAATCCACTTTTTTTAATTCGGGAATAATCTTAGCAGTCGTAATTCCTGCCTCTACTAAGTTAGTATAAGTATGATAAGGTAACCCCGTTGTATGGGACAACAAATGCCAGAGCTGAATGCGGTCAGATTGCTGATTATCAGCTAATTCGAAGGCAGGTAAATAATCTTTTACATGATTGTTCCAACGTAATTTCTTTTCTTTGACCAACCGAGCCGTAAGGACTGCAGCAAAAGATTTAGAAAGGGAAGCAATTCGAAAAACGGAATGCTGATCAATGGGTTGCCGATTTTTGACAGAACGGACACCAAAGGTGCGAATAAAGACTTGATCTTGGTAGACAATTGAGACCGCAGTTCCAGGAACTTTACTATCTTTTAGTAATTTTCCAATCTGCTCAAAACTATCATCTACCCATTGCTGAACATAAGGATTG
>JALZUU010000775.1 GCA_023300665.1 Saprospiraceae bacterium
ACTTGGTCTTTTTCTAAACTAGCCAATTCATGATCTTCGGTAATTAGTCCTCGTTGATATATTCGATCGATAAATTGACGACCGTAATTAATATATTTTTCTGGATGACGAAAAACATCTGTAAATTGTCCTTCTTGTCGAACGGTTCCTAATTGGTCATCAAAGTTTTTTTGAAAAATATTCTTACGCTGCCTAGCGCGATCTGGATTGATAAAATAATAAGGAATGGTATTGGCCACGGTCGCTTTTTCTTGATCAACCACCGCCTCCGGTTTTTGAATCGCAAAATTAAAAGGAGCTACCAAATCATCATAGCGCCAATTTTGACCTTTATCAAATTCGTATTTAAAACGTGTATTATTTGGAAAAAGAAAACTAATAAACACAGCCGTACCCAAAATGATTAGGTACTTTACGAAACTCGACATTGGTTTTCCCATTATTTTCATTACGGACGTTGCGTTATTTTTTAAGGGTTGTTATGAAAAATTCTTAAACAGTTTTTTCTAAGAAATAATACTGGTATCCGCTATTTGAAGTATTTGGATTAAAAACTTGAATAAGTTTCCACCCTATTAGTCCTTCACCTGTTAGATATCCTTCATTCTCATTAATTGATGGACTTTGGTTCATTATTGATGTTGGAACCATTTGAGAAATCTTATACTTAAATTTTCTTTCTATGGCCTCTTCCATTTCATTTAACTCCTTTTCAAGATAAAAATATCCTAAATGCATAGCCTTTTGTATGGTGGTAATCTTCCAACCTTCCGCTCCTAAATCATTTAGTAGTTGTTCATTTTTATCTAAATCAATTTTCATGGTCATTTTAGAACTGTAAATAATTGGGACTATTTTGTAGGTATATTTTTTCAAGGATTTTATAATTTATTGATAAAAAAAGAATATAAACAAACCTACTTCCTAGCAATCCAAGCCGTTTCCTCCACTCCCAAATCATGACTTAACTTCCGTCCAACCATAAATAAATAATCCGATAAACGATTTAAATAAACCACCAAAATCGAAGGTACGGTATCTGGTTCGCTTTCGGATAAGGCAACCACCAATCGCTCTGCACGTCGACATACACAACGACATACATGTGCCTGTGAAACCGCAATATGTCCTCCTGGTAGGATGAAATTTTTAAGCGGTGGAACTATCGCATCAATATTATCAATTCCATTTTCTAACAATAAAATATCGTCTTCCGTTAAGTCTGGTGTTTTTATTTCCTTAGATGGATCACTGGCCAAATTACTACCGATGGTAAACAATCGATTTTGAATCGTTTCGATTATTTGTTGGTCATCTGCATCTGTAATCTGATCTCGTAATAACCCAAGATGCGAATTTAACTCGTCTACCGTTCCGTAAGATTCGATTCGAATATGGTATTTTGGAATCCTAGCGCCACCATAAAGTCCAGTGGTTCCTTTATCTCCTGTTTTGGTATATATTTTAAATGACATAATAGTGGTTATTTTTTCTTTGTTATGCTAATTAATTGAGTTGGTGTTTTTTTTGCCAGTTAGCTGGTTGGCCAGTTGGCTTGATAACCTCCCTCTAACGTGATAAACATACAAGGAGAAACACCTGACTAACTAGTGAAATTTATCATTCATTCATTCTAAATAAAAAACTACCAAACAAATAGTTATATCTGGTAATTTTAAGAACCAAATGTACGAACAAAAAAGGCGAAATAATAATTTGTCTTACGCCTTAAAAAACGGTTTAAGTACTATTCCTCAATCATCAAATTACAGCCTCGAATATCGCTGGCATCCAACCGTCCAATTACGCGAAAAGCGCCATCTTCTGCAATCTGCCCTAAATCGTCCGTGGCGATAAAGCTACAGCTGTCCACATTAGCTAAATCTATCACATTTAATAGCCCTGTTTTATTGGGAGATACGTAAGAAAATGGGTCAGAGATCTCTCTGGTCAATACACGAAACGTCGGAGTACCTCTAAACCATCCATTTCCAGTAGAATAGGCTTGAGACAACAATTCCGTCATTCCATATTCAGAATGAACGGCGGATAGATGAAAGGCGGTTTTTAGGGTTGAATGTAACTCGTCTCGGGTAATTTCCTTCCGGCGACCTTTCATCCCACCCGTTTCCATGACGATGATATTTGATAAATCCTGCGGAAATTGTTCTGAAAGATCAAGTAACGCAAAACTTACCCCAATTAGTAAGGTTGGCGTTTTATTGGCTTGATTCTGGGCCAATTGTTTAGATAAACCCGCCAAATCATCTAAATAAAACCCGCTTTTTGGATGAAGCGAGCGGCTAATAAATTCCTTTGCCATATACACCAAAGAGCTTCCTTTGCGTTCTAAATAGGCGGGCAAAAGCGCCAAAACACAATAATCGTCCACCTGACCATAGAAGGAAGCAAAGCCACGAAGGGTAATATCTAAGTAAAATCTTGGGTCTAACACATGGTGTTTACTCGTAGTTGCGCCAGTTGTTCCACTACTCGTGAAGGTGATTTGAGGAGTAGCTTTCCCGCTGATGATCTGATGAGACTTAAAAAGAGCAATGGGTAAAAAGGGAATTTGGGTTAATTCTTTAACCTTTTTAGGATCTATTTTTAAAAGCGAAAGAAATTTTTTATAAACCTGATTTTCTGTCGCTTGATAGGCAAAAACCTCCAATGCTTTTTTTTCAAAATCAGCGGAAGAAAGATTTAGTATGGATGTTTTCGAGATCACAAAAATTAGCTATCTTTGGTAATGTAAAATATAGAATTATGAATATCAAAAATATTATCAGTCTCTCCTTTTTGTTGCTATCTCTAGCTTGGAGTTGTACTTCTCCTTCAGACTTTAGTGATATTCCAGAAATAGAATTTATTGGTTTTAGCAAAAATACGCTATTACAAGGAAGTCAGAATCAAGATACCGTCATTCTTCGAATTGGTTTTCAAGATGGAGACGGTGATATAGGGTCAAATCAAGACCTTAATATTGAAATAAAAGATTTGCGGTTAGACAACTCTGTTCCTTTTAGGTTTGTAATTCCTGAGATACCAGAGCAAGGTGCCGAGAATGGAATTTCAGGAACCATGGATATAAAAGTATTCTCCGTTTGTTGCTTTCAGGGTTCGATTTCCTGTGAGATTTTCCCTGACATGCCAGAGGATGATTTACGGTTTAGTGTGCAAATTACGGACAATGCTGGAAATATGAGTAATATCGTTGAGACAGATCCGATAAGGTTGTTGTGTCAGTAAAGAAAGAAAGAAAGAAAGAAAGTTATTTTATTTAAAGCAAGATGCTAGAAAAACGTTTACTAAACTTTTGAAGTTTAGTAAACGTTTTTCGTTCGCCATAAATACAAAAGCCTTCTTCACCAACTTCAAAAAAACCACTAATTTATAAAATTCCTTTAGCGCTTTTCAATAATGATTCTGTTCGTTTTCTAGAATAAAGTATTTTTGTTTTAATCATTCCTTAGAGCAGTTGGTTTTATTTTTCGATATTCTAAATCATTTACAAACAAGTCATTTATCAACTTCATACTTTCATTAATTTCTCCGACAATTCTATAAGATTCAGTTCCTTTTTTTGCTTCATAATGATCTCTTAAAGATCCATTTTTTATATTTAAATCAATGGGTTCATAATAGAAAGTTATGGTATCATTGGATATTTCGTAATGGCCTTTCCCATGGACTTGAGCCACACACATAAGCTCCGTATATTCAAATTTATTTTCTAGTAAAAAAGTATAACAAGAAGACCAAAAGTCATCTTCGAAACAATATTTACCTGTTTGGCTAAATAAGGTATTCAGTGACAAAACCATCAAAAAGGCAAAGATAAATTTTAGCTTCATATATTTTTAACTGATATTACTTTAAGAATTTCTTGGTATTGGGTGTCAACAACAGAGCAAGTGCTAGTTCTAGTTCTACTTTTTTTTCCTTTTTATCCATTTTAATAATTTAATAGAGGATAAACTATTGTGTAAAGTTCATTTTCCGAATAGCCCCAGTATCAGAATTTGTAATCACTAAAGAATACGATCTAGTATACTTTCGGTGCTTAGGCAATTTTTTGGTTTCAATCATATTTTCACCAGTGGATAAAATTCTTTTTTGAGATATCAGCAATTTTTTAGACATATCAAATATTTCCACAGTGGCGTTAAATTCCGTTGGTGAATTTATAGATATGGCCTTTTTATTAATTCTAGAAATTCTTAGCGCCATCGTCTTAGGCCTTATTATGGGTTCGGACAGTTTGTTAATTTTGTATTTAATAGTTCTTTTGGGGCTTACATTTTTACCATTGATGGTATAAATAGCAATAACATTGGATAAGCTATCTTTATAAAAATGGTACTGAGTACGATCATTGGTATAATTGGTGGAGTCGGTTCGAATAGACTTAATCATAACACAGTTTTCAAAGGTATCTAATGGTGTTATAACGGTACCAAATCCCTCATAACTAAGTTCATAGGTTATTTCATAAAAGAAAGTATCTAAATTCATTAGAGATACTTTTGCACCAAGATAAGAAGTGGTTCTAGTTTCTCCGTATGAAAAATCATCATATGCCGCAACAGGAGTATCATTTAAATAATGTCTTTTGAAACCAAATTGAGCATACATACTTCCAACCTCTCGAAAAGCACCATTTTGGTAGTTGTAAAAAAATCCTCTTTCATGATTCCTAGAATAACCTATTGTTGCGTCTGGAAATTCCTCAAAGAAATCTAATTCTTTAGCATCCACCCATATCTTTTCAAATTCACCATTGAAGGTTGGATTTTTTTTACCATAGAGCTTATCCGCAGGGATTTTCCAAATAAAATCAATTCCTCCCTTTGGTTCCTCTAACTGACGAATGGAAGAATAATAAGTTAAGCTGGTATCTCCTATTTTAGGAAACCAATCTTCTGTTATTTCGGGTTGAGAGATATTTGAGTTAAGACATACAAATGAGATCAATATTAGATAGATAAATTTCATAGGATTTATGTTTTTTAATACAAAGAACAACGTAGTTTTAAAATAAGAACTATTACTATTAAAGTTACTGATTTTTTTT
>JALZUU010000776.1 GCA_023300665.1 Saprospiraceae bacterium
AGTGAAGCCAATACACTAATAGCATTTTACCATTATTTATTTTCTAAACTTTCTTTAAGTTTAAGATTGTCCTCTGCAATGATCTGATCCATCACTTCCTCCAGTTGTTCTGCTCCGATTCTATTAATTAAAATCTTTTTGTCTTTATCGAGGATAAAAATTCTCGGAGTAATTCGAGTATCGTATTTAGCCGTAAACTTTGATAAATTGCCAGGGTCTACGACATTGATCCAATCTTCCATTTCTTTTTCATGCACATATTTCCAGCATTCCTCCATATCTTTTTCTTTCAACTTTACGCACGTCCCCATAACCTTTACACCTTTATCTTTAAATTTATTATAGAATTCAACTACGTGAGGCGTAGACTTTTTACAATGACTACAGTCGTATCGCCAAAAGTACAAGACCGTGTACTTACTTTCGATATCATAGAGTGAAATTTTACTACCATCCTCTTTTCGCATTTCAACATTCATTGCTCGACGACCAATTAGGGTAGGGCGACGTCTCTGAGCCTCTAGCTTGATCTTATCAAGTGTTTCTTCCTTAACCCACGGAGCCATTCCACGAGCGTAATAATTGTCTACCAAATGCACATATACCGCATCCATCCCAATTTTAGTCTGTGCTTCCTCAGCGTATTGATTAAGAAATTGGCTTAGATAGAAGCGAAAAGTTTTTTGAACAGGTTTAACTTTATTTAAAATATAGTCCAATGAAATAATGATGGAATCCGGGGTGGCAGGAGTAAGTTGATTTAAGTAATAATTTATCTTTTTAGGCAACATCGGATTGCGGTAGAGGCTTGAATCGGTGAAGTTAACATTATCGAAAAAATGTGTTTTTCGGAAAATATATCGTTGAAACTGTACCTCACTTTCTGGGCCTTCGAACTCAGGAATATCGACTTCAAAACCAAAACTAACCCAAGTAGCTACTGGTGAGTCAGGATTATTTTTGACGAGTTCTGCTTGATAGTTTCTTACACTAATATTGACGTCTTGCAGTTTATTTTGCAGTTTATCGGTGGATTTACCTGCTCCCTCAGCAGCTTTAATCTGTTCCTGTAAGTCTCTGGCTTCAGGGCCTTTTTTAGATAAAAAGTTAACGTATTCGTAAAAAAGTTGATTAGCAGGAGAGCCCGTAACTGAAAAAGCTTGTTCGTCAAGTTTGGCGTAGTTGGCTTTTAGCGTAAAGTTTTGGTTATTATGATCCACAAAAATCTGAATAAACTTATTATCGGGAGGTAGTACAATCAAGTATACTCCCGGTTCAAGATGTTCTTCTCCAGAAAAAACAACGACACCATCTTTCATCGCAACCGTATCTAAAATATAAGGAGTGTCACTAATATAGCTGGCAAGGTACGCTTCGGTTTGATCATAATTTTCAATCTCTACCGTAATTTTATGCCCACCATCCTCTGCCAAAAGCGGAGAAATGGTTAAAGAAGTAATAAAGAAAAGGAGAAGTGTTAAGTTTCTTAATAATGGCCAATTGATAAATTTCTCATTTAGGATTGGTGTTTTAAAGGCAGAAAAGGCATTTTTTCTAGGAATCCTTGTTGGCTTACTAGAAAAAATAACGAATTCTGACTTTAAAAGATCAGAGACAAATCTGGATATTATTATTTGACCTTTATTTGACATCATGAGAATATGTTTTTTTAAATAAACAGCAAAAATACGAATCTGTTGCCACAATTGAGACGTATTAATAACTTGAAAAGGGTGTTAATTATTTTTTAAAAAGAAAATTAGCTGAAGTATTGGAAATCAATGAATTGCAAGCAAATCAGCTATTATTATTAATCAACTTCCAAATAAGAAATAAAATTTCTACATTTGCAGAAATTCCCGTTAAAAAATTAAATAACCAAATACCTATTCCGGTATAATCACAAAATTTTATAAAAAAATGAGTGGACAAAAAATCACTTTTAAAAATAACGTACTAAACGTTCCAGACAATCCAATTATTCCTTTTATTGAAGGTGATGGTATTGGTCCGGACATTTGGGCGGCTGCTATTAAAGTTTTTGATGCAGCGGTAAAGAAAGCTTACAAAGGAAAACGTAAGATCGCTTGGCAAGAGGTCCTAGTTGGACAAAAAGCATTTGACAAAACAGGAAAATGGTTGCCTGCTGAATCTCTTCGTGAAATCAAGAAAAATTTAGTGGCTATCAAGGGACCGCTTACGACTCCTGTTGGTGGAGGTATTCGTTCTTTAAATGTAGCCTTACGTCAAAAACTAGATTTATACGCTTGTGTACGTCCAGTAGTATATTTTAAAGGTGTTCCATCTCCAGTAAAACGTCCTCAGGATGTAGATATGGTGATTTTCCGTGAAAATACAGAAGATATCTATGCAGGTATTGAATATTTGGCTGGAACTGCTAAACTAAAAAAACTAAGAAAGTTTTTAGTGGAAGATTTGAAGGCTAAAGGCATTCGTTTCCCTGATACCGTTTCTTTAGGTGTTAAGCCAGTATCAAAAGAAGGAACAGAGCGTTTGGTTCGTGCTTCTATCGAGCACGCGATCAAAGAAGGATTGCCTTCTGTTACTTTGGTGCATAAAGGTAATATCATGAAATTTACCGAAGGTAAATTCAAAGAGTGGGGATATGAGCTTGCAGAGCGAGAATATGGTAAAAAAGTTTGGACTTGGGCACAGTACGATAGAATCGCTGCTAAAAGTGGAAAAGCAAAAGCCAACAAAATGCAAGAAAAAGCATTGGCAAAAGGTGCCATCTTAGTTAAAGATGTTATCGCAGATGCATTTCTACAACAAATCATCTTAAGACCTGCTGAATATTCTGTCATCGCAACACTTAACTTGAACGGAGATTATATCTCTGATGCACTTGCCGCACAGGTAGGAGGTATTGGAATTGCTCCTGGTGCAAATATCAATTACGATACGGGTATCGCAATCTTTGAAGCAACACATGGTACCGCACCTAAATACGCTGGATTAGATAAAGTAAATCCAAGTTCTGTGATTCTTTCAGGAGAAATGATGTTCCGTTACCTAGGTTGGAATGAAGCTGCAGACCTGATAGTTAAAGGAGTTGGAAAAGCGATTCGTTCCAAACGAGTAACTTATGACTTTGAACGTTTAATGACGGGAGCCAAACTTCTGAAATGTTCTCAGTTTGGTAAAGAGATTATTAAAAACATGTAAAACGTCTTTGTTTTTACCAAAATATAAAAGATCACTCTTTTCTTGTATAGAAGAGAGTGATTTTTTTATTACGATTATTTTAATTGTTACGATATGACTTTGAGTGTTTGATAAATCCAGTTAAGCTTCTAAATTTTTTTAGTTTAGTTAAATTATTAGAAATATGTAAAAAGTGTCTTTGTTTTTATTTTTTTATAACAAAATACTTATATATTGCATGACTTTAATGATAGCCCGCTCAAAAGCTGCATACTTTAAAAAAAATGAAAAATTTTAAATCATTTTTTTTAAGTGCATTTATCCCCAAAATAATTTTACTTAATATTAATTTAACCAAACCAAATTTGTTTAAACCATAAGTTTGAACAAATTATTTTTGGATGTTAATAAAAGAAAGAATAAGGCTTTACATTAAGTTAATGTTTTGAACTTATTTACTCATACTTAATTGAAAATACCCCTTAAAATACTCCAAATACATTTATTCCTAAATAGTACAAAATAGTAGTATTTAGATAGGACGTTTATTGCTTGGCACAAAGTATATAGCTATCCTATTAATTTAAGTTTTGGTAATTAAATAAAATTTTTATCATGTAACAAAATTATAATAACGTGCGTAATTTTATTAAGACCATTGTAATGTTACAATATACTGTGAGTATTTGATGAAAATAGCTAAGCTTCTAAAATGTTTTTACTTTAGTAAAAAGATTATTAGAAATCTGTAAAAAAAACGCTACGATACGCAGTTATCTTTTTTTTGTTTTTATAACAAAATACTTATATATTGCGCTCCATTTAAATATTTAGCCTCCCAAAAGCTGTATACTTTTTTGAAAAATAAAGAGTGTTAAAAGAATATATTTATCCCCAAGTTTTTTATTTATAAAACTTTAACCTAACCGAACAAAGCTGATAACCAGGTTCGTTTAGTCCTGTGATTTAAATAAATCATAGGTGTAAGGATATTAATATATGCAATGTTAATGTGTGAAAATTATAGCTTTTTTGCTGTTGAGATTTACATGTTCATACTTAGAAAATAACCCTTTAAATACATCACGATTCTTTAAAAATTTAATATTGTAACGTTACAATATTAACAGGAATTCTATGGACGGTAAAGCCCATATTAACCTAATATAAATTTAATTTTTTAAACAAAAATATTTTATTTAATCTCTCATAAAATCTTAAAAACATGCGTAATTTTTTACAATTATTCTTAATGTTAGGTCTTATTATGGCCGCCTCCCTAGATTCATCCGCTCAGATAGACCTAAATGGTACTGTATCTTATACTAATGGTACTTTTACTTATGGAGCAGGAAA
>JALZUU010000777.1 GCA_023300665.1 Saprospiraceae bacterium
TTGAATTATTTATTGAATTTTAAAATTAACTATTAACTGTTGAATCTCCAATTTTTCTATTAAAAAGATTGGTTTCTAATTAGAACTAAAAAAGACTTACTAAATCTCCTCACCAATTGAAGAGGATTTAGTAAGTCTTTTATTTTTTATACTGAAAGGAAGTATTACTCGATTAGGTTTTGCAAACCTTCTGTTGTTTAGCTTTTTATCTAGATTGATTTTTAATGAAAAATGATAACCTATCTTTTGATGGAAAAAGGTTTACCAAACCTACCGAATCCCAAACTGATTAAAGTGATGATCCACATGCTTACGATTAATCAAATCCCACATCTCTTTATCTAGTTCTCCAAAAATAGGATTTGGATGGGTCGTTTCCGGGTTTTCTTTATAATACGCCTCATAAGCTTGGAAAGTCGCTAAAAGTTCTGCTTTTGCGGTCGCCAAATCTGGATGTTTTAGATCTTCCGTTTTTCCTTTTTTAAGAATCGGATGATCAAAATTCTTCATCATTGGATCGTAAGTATATAAAGATTCCTGTGCTCGTTCGAGTTTTTCTTCTGGTGTCAAAACTTCTTTAACTTCTACTTTTCCCATTCCCATATCAATAAAAAGCGCAAGATGCTCTACCATATGTTGTGGTGTCATAATGCCCCAAGCGGCTTTATTTTTCTCGGTTAAGTTTGCTAGACTATTTTCTAAATATTCATAAGTAACTTCTTTAAAAGGACAAGTTTTTTGAACCAAGGTGAGAATGGTAGCAGTCGCCACTAATTCATTGTTTTGATCAAAAATCTCTTCAAACCATTTTACAACACCAGATGGGAACATTTTTCCACGGTCATCTCGATCTATTTTTTCTTTACAAGTCAAGCGCACTTGAATCGTATCGTTATGATAAATTGGTTTTAGAAAACGACATTCATCTAAACCATAGTTGGCTCCGACAGGACCTTTCCCCGGATGCACAAATAATCCTGCACCAGCAGATAACAAGAAGTATCCGTGCGCTGCTCTTTTCTCAAAAATAGTTCCTTGCAAAGAAGTAATATCTGTATGTGCATAAAAATGATCCCAAGTTAGATTGGCAAAATTCTGAATATCGGTATCGGTTACGGTTCGTTTATGCGTAAGGATAGACATCCCCATTTCGATATCTTCAAAATGATATTTAAACGGATGTTTCGGTGCTTCTACTACTTTCGCTCCTGATTGATAAATACCCGTAATCGCCGAAATAGTAGTCGGCGTTCCTTGAATTGCACAACGCTGTAAATAATGTTTGATTCCTCGCATTCCGCCCATTTCTTCACCTCCACCCGCACGTCCTGGTCCACCGTGTACCAAGCTTGGTAAAGGCGATCCATGTCCCGTACTTTGTTTGGCACTTTCGCGATTGATTACTAAAATTCTACCATGATGACTGGCTGCTCCGATGACAAATTCTCTGGCTAATTTATCGTCAAACGTCGCAATAGAACAACATAAAGAACCTTTACCCATTTGGGCTAGCTCGATGGCTTCTTCTATGCCATTATAAGGCATCAAAGTACTGACCGGACCGAAGGCCTCAATATCGTGTACCCCGGTATTGACGTAAGGATTTTTTTCTAATAATAAAATAGGACTCAAGAACGCACCCTTTTCAAAATCAGCATCTATTAAATCAATTTTGTCTAATTGACCATAAACAATCTCTGCGGTTTTAGCTAGTTCTTTTACACGGTCAACTACTTCAATTACTTGGTCTTTACTAGCCAGTGCACCCATCCGAACACCTTTGGCAGTTGGGTTACCAATGGATACTTTTGCCAGCGCTTTCCCCAACGCAATTTGTACATCCTCGATTAGTTTTTCAGGAACAATCACTCGACGAATAGCCGTACATTTTTGACCACATTTGGTCGTCATTTCTTTTCGAACTTCTTTGATAAATAAATCAAACTCAGGTGTTCCTGGTACGGCATCTTCACCGAGTACGGCACAGTTCAAACTATCGGCTTCCATGTTGAAAGGAACGGCTTCATTGATGATCCGTGGATTCGATTTTAGCAATCGGCCGGTAGTGGCAGAGCCCGTAAAAGTAACGACATCTTGAGAGACAATCGGGTCTAAAATATTTCGAGCAGAGCCACAAATAAGTTGTAAAGCGCCTTCAGGTAAAATCTTAGATTCAATGATAGATCTTACTACTGCTTCGGTTAAATAAGCGGTAGAAGTTGCAGGTTTTACAATTGCTGGAACACCAGCCATCCAGTTGACCGCACATTTTTCTAACATACCCCAAACAGGAAAATTATACGCATTGATATGAATGGCGACCCCTCTTTTAGGTACCATAATATGATGGGCCATAAACTGACCTCCTCTCGATAAATCTATGGGATCACCATCTACATGATAGGCTTGATTCGGGAAATTTTTACGGAGAGAAGCATTGGCAAATAAATTACCAAAACCTCCTTCAATATCAATCCAACTATCACTTCGAGTCGCCCCGGTTTGATAAGAGACAGGATAGAATTGTTCTTTGCGTTTAGTAAGATAAAGCGCCAATTTTTTAAGCATCATTCCGCGCTG
>JALZUU010000778.1 GCA_023300665.1 Saprospiraceae bacterium
ATAAAACCAGGCATTCGTTTAAGCTTAAAATCCATCGATGTTTCTACCAAATTCTTAAAAGTTCCTGCTCGCCAGTTGGGAGATTTTTTATATTCCTCGAGTATTTCCTTTGTGATCTTTCCGCCGAATTGTTTTAATAGCATTTTTTCAAAATTCCTTATTGTGTGTTTAATGTTTGATACTCCCCTTATTTAACAATCTTAACCAAGATCAGTTCTATTTTTTAAATAAATATTAAAAACAACGAAGGATTCATCATTTTTTTTTGTCTAATCGATAAACTAATTTACTAAAAGAAATTAATAAAACATGAAGAACCTATTCGTAGCCCTTATTTGTCTATGCTCTTGGAGCCTAACTGCCCAAGAATTTTATGATCTTGAAACCATTCAAACCATCGAAATTACTTTCAGCCAAACTAACTGGGATCAGATTTTAGATGATGCTAAAGCTACGACTGAAGATTATACCTTGGCTACTTCAGTGACTATTAACGGAGAAGTTTTTGATAGCGTAGGGGTGAAATATAAAGGCAATAGTACCTATAATGCCAACCAAGCAAAAAATCCTTTTCACATCGAAATGGATACCTATAAAGATCACGACTATCAAGGATATAAAGATATCAAGTTGAGTAATGTAGCAAAAGATCCTTCCTTTTTACGAGAGGTTTTATCTTATCAGATTTTACGACAATACATGATCGCTCCGCTTTCTAACTACGCCAATGTATCCGTGAATGGAACCCTCATCGGATTGTATAGTAACTCCGAAGCAGTTTCTAAAACCTTCCTAAAAGATCGATTCGATTCTAAAAATAATACGTTTGTAAAATGTAATCCAATTGAAGGTGCTGGTCCAACTACGACAGATTTACCCAATCTTACCTATCTAGGCGATGACGTTTCGAGTTATGCTGCTGCTTATGAATTAAAGTCAGATGAGGGCTGGGATGAATTGATTGATCTTTGTGATACGCTAACAAATCATACAGATGCCATCGAAAATATTCTAGATGTAGATAAAGCACTTTGGATGTTGGCATTTGATAATGTATTGGTAAATCTAGATAGTTATATCGGTGGGTTTGCACAAAACTATTATTTATATCGAGATGATTATGGTCGTTTCGCTTCTATCGTATGGGATTTGAATGAATCTTTTGGAACCTTTTCGATGACTGGAACTGGGAATTTGAACGGTACGGCAGCAAAACAACAAATGAGTCATCTTATCCAAATTAATGATGATGATTATCCGCTTATTCAAAAATTATTAAACGTCCCATTATACCGACGAATGTACTTGGCACACGTTAAAACAATGTTATTGGAAAATTTCGATAATAGTAGTTATTTCGAAACTGCTCAGGATTTACAAGGAGTCATCGATGCTGCCGTATTCGCAGATAATAATAAATTTTTTACTTATGATAATTTTCTTGACAATTTAACTTCTGATATTGGTGGAGGTGGTGGCCCTGGAGGTCCTGGTGGCGGAGCTAATACACCTGGTATTACGAACCTTATGGATGGCCGAGTAGATTATTTATTAAGCTTAACAGATTTTACGAATGTAGAACCAACGATCATAGATATTACTTCTTCTGATCCAGCACCAATTTTAAATAGCACGATAACGATGACAGCGAATATTGCAGATGCAACCACTGCTTATCTGGGTTATCGAACGGAGAGTGGGGCTCCTTTTATTCGAGTAGAAATGTTTGATGATGGTGCTCATAATGATGGAGCAGCTGGTGATGGTGTATTCGGAACTGAATTATTGATTGAAGAATTTTTTACGGAATATTATATCTATGCAGAAAACGATCAGATAGGAAAATTTTCTCCTGTTCGAGCAGAACATGAGTTCCATACCTTGACCGCGACTTCTACCAATCCAGAAGTAGGAGATTTAGTGATCAATGAATTTATGGCTTCTAATGATGAAACCGCTGCTGATCAAGATGGAGAATTTGATGACTGGATTGAGTTGTATAATAATGGAACGAGTATGATAGATTTAGCAGGATATGCGTTATCAGATGATGTAGAAGAATTGACAAAATTTATTTTTCCAGCAGGTGCTAGCATTGAGGCAGGAGAATATTTAGTAGTATGGGCAGATGGTGATACAGATCAAGAAGGACTGCATGCTGATTTTAAATTATCTGCTTCAGGAGAAACTGTTTTCTTAATAGATCCGATGTTAGAGATCATTGATGAAGTAACTTATTTTGATCAAACTGCTGATATTTCTTACGGTCGTTTCCCAAATGGAACCGGAAATTTTCAAGAACTAGCACCGACTTATAATGCCGAAAATGATGTGGTCACATCAGTGGAAGATCTTACTGCAACCGTCGTTTACGATCTTTATCCAAATCCAACGAGTGATGTTTTAAATATAAATTTTGAACAACCTGAAAATATTACCCTTCACTTTTATAGAGCGGATGGACAATTATTTCGTAAGGAAAATTTTGCTGACGCAGGGACCGATTTTCAAGTTGAAACTACTGACTGGCCAACAGGAATTTATTATGTACTGATTCAAGGAACTGACTTTGTGATTAATGAGGTCGTGGTGATTGAACAATAAAAAAATGTTGAATCGTTGAGGAAATACTCAGCGATTCAACATTTTTTTAGCTAGTAGAAAAAAACTAGTACTTCTAAAATTCACTAACTCAAAACCTTAAACTCAAACCTGACCCTTCAATTCTCCTTCCATCTTCTTAAGTCGATCACTAATCGAAGTATGCTTCTGGGTCATTCGTTCTAATTCAACATTTTCCTCTTTTAGTAAATCATCAAAACGATTAAAGTTGACATCAATTTTTTCTTTGATATTGGCGATATAATCCTTTAACTTTTTATCTACCTCTTCTTCCAATTGTACCCGACCTTTTGAGATTTCACCTTGAAAACCTTGTAAGATTTTTCGACGCTTCATGCCCACCGAAACTCCTGCAAATAGTAAACCGATCGTAGTCAAAATTCCACCAGTGATATCGAATACCGCACCGTTGGTAACGGCTGTCAAGATCACTCCAATCACCGCAATACCACTACCTTTAGCAAGGTTAGGAGAGATATCGGTATGCTCACTCAACATAGTTTCATCGGCAAAATTTTCGGAGCGGCTCATAAAGCGAGCGAAAGTTTCTTGTAATTCTTTTAGAATATTAGAACGTTTTTCTGCAATATCACTAAACAGTTCATGATCATTTTTTAAGATGGTAGAACTACTTTTTATTTTTAAATCAATGATCTTAGCCATCTGCTGAATACTGTCGGCAATATCAATTACCCCTTCGTTGAGTTTGTCACGAAGTTCGATGTTAAGATCTTTTTCTAGATTACTAGCTAGGCCATCCAACCATTCTTTGGCAGAAGCTTTTTTGCTAAACATACTGGTCACCGAACGTTTAATCAATGAAAAGAAACCTAGTCCTTCTTCCAAGTCTTTTTCGTATCGTCCCGTAATTCGATCATAAGTACCGACGAGATTTTCTACCAAAATATCAACCTGTGCCTTAGATTTACTTTCTTGCTCATCGAGTGTAAACCGAATATCATTTCTAAACTCAATATCTGCTTCGTATTGTTTTTGTCTTAATTCTAATCCAGACTGAATTCGTTGATTGATATTTTGCGAAGTCTGAACGTTGTTTTGTAATTTTAGAATAGGTGCTTTTCCGCCGGTGATATGTTGTTGAATATAATCTCGAACCGGCAAGAAACCACTTTCGGTTTTCTCATCATTGATTTCCATTTTTGCAGAAACCGCAAAAACATTTGGATTCATAATTCCTTTTTTCTCCGCGTATTCTTTTACGCCGTTGAGGTTGGTCACCAAATCTGCTGGGACCATCAAGTCTTTTTGTTGGAGAATAAAAATGATTTTCTTTTGCCAGTCTTTGTGGATATAATCAAAAAATTCCCAAGCCGATTGACGGTATGGATTTTTAGATTCAAAAACAAAAACAATCAAATCCGAAGCTGGAATAAACCGTTCCGTAATTTCCTGGTGATGATCGACAATGGTATTCGTACCCGGCGTATCAACGATAGCAATTTCCCGTAAAATTTCTACCGGTTGTAAAATCTTTTTTAGATAAGGATTGACATCAATAATTTGTTCCTCTTCACCGTAAGTAATCTGCTGAATCGTATCCGTCATCGGAGAAGCCGCCACTTTACAGATCTCCTTTTTGGTGTCGAGTAGGGCGTTGATAAAACTACTTTTCCCGGCTTTCACCTCACCTACGATCACAAACATAAACGGTTCGTTGATTCGGTTACGTAGGTCACTTACGGTTTGGGTCATTTCTTTATGCCCGATATCGATGGTCATTTCGTGTAATTCGCCTACGATTTGATCCATTTGCGTACGCGTAGCCTGTAATTGTTGGCTTAATATATTGTTCATTATCAGTGTTTTATGTATATTTTGGATGATGGGGAAGGGGCGTATTGCAATACGTCTCTTCATCTTCATCCCAACGACCATTAAGACGTAACTAAATAACGCAAGTAACAAGGTCTAAAAAAGCAGAAATTTCGTCCAATTTTTCGCAAGATAATGAAAAAGGAGAAGTTTTGGAAGAAGGGGCGATCGGGGGGAAGTAGGGAACCAAAATCTACCTTCTAAACGTTCAATAAGCGTAGACCAAAGTTGGCTTTGAAAAAATAATCTCATGTCCACAAAAATTTGCGCCATCTGTGAAAGGGAGTTAGGCAACGAAAAAATAATTTCCAAACATCATCTGATCCCCAAATCAAAAGGAGGTCGCTATTCCCCAACCATCCTTATTCACAATATCTGCCACCAAAAAATTCATAGTGTATTCTCTGAAAAAGAACTTCGCGACGAATACCATACCGTTGAAAGATTACGAAGCCACGAAGAGATCAAAAAATTTATCAAATGGGTTTTCAACAAAGACAAAGACTTTTACCAACGAAATAAAAGAATGAAACGACGATAGTCGGTATTGCCGTAGCGAGGCGATCGGGCAAGGGCGAATTGCAATTCGCCCCGATCGCCCCGCCGCCTCAACTATCGCCCAACTGACTGACCGAACAATGCAAACTTTTCGTACCTTTGCACCCACTAACAACAACCGCAATTCATGTCTGATTATAAATACGATTTAAGAGGCGTTTCTGCTACCAAAGATGATGTCCATAAGGCAATTAAGCACTTAGATAAAGGGCTGTATCCCAATGCTTTCTGTAAAATTTTACCGGATCTGGTCGCAGGTGATGCGGAGTATTGCAACCTTATGCATGCGGATACTGCTGGAACGAAAACGAGTTTGGCGTATCTCTATTGGAAAGAAACAGGAGATGATTCCGTTTGGAGTGGAATTGCACAGGATGCCTTAGTGATGAATTTGGATGATATGGCTTGTGTCGGTTGTACCGAAAATATTGTCTTATCTTCTACCATTGGACGAAATCGGGTAAAGATTCCAGGATCAGTGATTGCTGAGCTAATCAATGGTGCGAATGATTTTTTAGAAATGCTGGCTACACACGGAATTTCTGTTCAACTCGCTGGTGGTGAGACTGCGGATGTGGGCGATGTAGTGCGTACACTGGATGTTGGATATACCACTTTTGCTCGGATGAAGCGCGAGGAGGTGATCGATAATGAAATTCAAGCGGGAGATGTGGTGGTTGGTCTGTCTAGTTATGGACAAGCGACCTATGAAGATACTTATAATGGTGGAATGGGAAGTAATGGGTTGACTTCTGCTCGTCACGATGTGTTGGATAAATCTTATGCAGATAAATATCCTGAAAGTTTTGATCCAAATCTTCCCAAAGAAGTGGTTTATGTAGGGAGTAAAAAACTGAGCGAGGTGATTCCTGATGGCGAAATTCCTGGAGTAAGCGGTCTGACCGTAGGAAAGCTAATTCTTTCACCGACAAGAACTTATATGCCAGTTCTAAAAGCAATCCTTGCAACGCATCGCAAAAAAATACATGGAATCATCCATTGTAGTGGTGGTGCACAGACTAAGGTGCAAAAATTCTTAAAAAACAAACGAGTAGTGAAGAATAACTTGCTTCCGATTCCATACCTATTTAACCTTATTCAGTCTGAATCTGGCACAGAATGGAAGGAGATGTACCAAGTATTCAATATGGGCCATCGCCTCGAAATTTATCTAAAGAAAGAAGATGCAGATGCGATCATCGAGTATTCAAAATCTTTTGGAATTGATGCGCAAGTAGTTGGTTATGTAGAAGAATGGAAAGGAGAAGCGGTTCGGATAGAAACAGAGCATGGAAATTTTGATTATTAAGCCCCAATTAAGGGGGGAATATTGGAGAACGAATCTTGGCGAATCTTGACCGAGTTATGGGAATTTCTCTATAAAAGCCACCTCTTGGCAGGAATCTTGCCTTTAGAACTGTGACATTTTTGGGATGAATTTCAACCTATTATTCAGTTTAAGTACTTGGTCATAATTATGTTTAGATAAAATTAGGATAAGATTTTGGTGCCAATCGAGGCATCGAAAGTTGAATTATGCCGGGTATAGTGATACTTTTGATAACGCTGAGTGGCGGCAAAAGATATCGGAATTTTTTAAATTTAATTTGTCCACGTACTTAACCCTATTTAAATAAAAACAGGGTAAAAACCGAAAAAAATCACTAGTTGAAGTGCTTTATACTAACCTTCACAACCAAAATTGTACAAAAAGTTATTCTTTGTCTATTATCTCGTATCATTATTATTAATTATATTTGTAAGCGGAAAATTTGTTCGCGTTAAAAAAACAGCAAAATGAGATCAGGATGTCCTCCTATCTTTGTCTTAATACTTTGTTTATTTTGCTTTATTCCGGTCGGAATGAGTCAACAATCTGCTGCCCCAGCGGTTCGAGCTTCTAAGACTCAGTTGACGAAAATTGGAGGGACCGTTGATGCAACACTTATCCCTTCTTTACGAATTAAGTTTTTTCGAGATTATGTCTCTTTTGATGAAGAGCTATTTACTTTGCCATTGGATAGTAAAGGCAATTTTGGGATGAATTTCGAGTTAGAAGAACCAACCATTGCACTGATAACTTATCTAGGACAAGAACACACCATTTATTTAGAGCCTGGTGATGATCTAAAATTCAAATTTGGAGCGCCAGACTATTTGAATGGAAACTTGGTATTTTCTGGGAAAGGGAGTGCGCATAATAATTTTTTACGAGATTATTTTCGAGCTTTTGATAGTTGGGACGAAGCACATCTATTATTTGAAATGACGGAGCGGGAGCCCTTAAGCTTTCAAGCGATGTTGAATGTTTATCGACAAGATAAATGGCGATTTTATAAAAATTATAAACGTTCCGATAAAAAACAATTTTCTGAAAAATTTATTAACTACGTAACCGCTGAAGTTGATTATTGGTGGGCTTATTATTTATTGCGTTTTCGGATTGAAAAACCACTAGCAAAAGGATGGCCGATTCCAATGGAAATGCCAAAGACTTATTATCAATTTTTAAATGATCTTTTGATCACGAATGATAAGGCACTGAACAATCGGATGTATCTAAGTTTTATTGGTGAATATTTGGATTTTAGAAATGAGCAGGTGGTGGCTGAGGAGCCAGTTGAATTTTCTACGGATGCATTTTACGTTAATGTTCCCAGTACGATTTTGTTAAAAGGTCCTGAAGAGCAACCAGTTTTACGAGAAGTTTATCTAGGAGATCGATTGAAATTTTTGGGAGAGCAATCAGATTTTACTTCAAAGATGTTGATCCGTGATGCACTCCACGAAGATTACTGGTATAAGGTGAAGACCCACGATAATGTGGTGGGATGGGTTAATGGAGTAGGACTGAAAAAAGAAAAAGATGGTGTACCTGTTCGAGATACGACCTTGACGGGAATTCCTTATGTTCCTAAATATGATAACGCCAAAGAATTTCTTCATGGAAATACAGCGAGTTATAAAATTGCTTCTGACATTTACTGGCGAGCAGCGCAAGAGGATGATATAAGTTTAAGAACAGAGGTGGATGAATTTATGGTGGATAATCGGTTGAATGTTTATGGTCAAATCATTCAAAATACCTATGACCGAATCCGGAAAGAACGAGGGATTGACGACCGAATTATTTACGGAGCTACGACCTATCGAGTGATTGAAAAACCTTCGGTAGATCGCTCTGGAAACGGAGAAATTATTCGTTCACCGTTGGAAAATATTCCGGTGGATCCAGTGATTGAAAAAACATTGGATCGGATGATTCCTACGGATGATCCACTGATTGCGATGATGCTACAACAAGGGATTAAAGCAGAAATTTTAAAAGAACGCTTAAAAAAAGAAAAAGAAAATCCTCGACCAATACCCGTATTGCAAACGGAAGTAGCTGAGTATGTTTTTATTGATCCGGCACCAGAAGAATTGCCTACCTCGCCTGTTGAGATGGGTGGTAAAATAATAGGAAGAGTTACGCGGCCATTAGAATTAGTTCTGAGTTCTGATCCTATTTTACTAAAAGAGAAAATCGAAAAGATTAGCTTAAAATCGGATCAAACATTTACGTTAGCTTTGGAAATTTCAGAACCACAGCTGGGCGAATTACGATATGGTCATGAAAGTGTACCTGTTTTTTTAGAGCCAGGTGATCAGTTATCTGTTAGCTTTACAGGGAATAATTTTTTAAAGACGGTTTTCTTTAAAGGCAAAGGTTCCAACCATAATAATTATCTAAAAGATAAGGTAGAAAAATTTGCGGGGTTTGAAGGTGATTTACAAGATCGGATAAAAAATTCTAGCCCTTTTCAGTTCATGGCCTACATGGACCAAGTGAAAGCTGACAAAAAATTATACGTCGAAACGTACCATCATGCGCATCCTTTTAGCCGCACCTTTTTGGCACATGCAACCGCAGAAGTCGACTATTGGTATGCTTATCAACTGCTCAACTACCCTTGGGAAAATCCACTACATCATAACCAAGAAGGCCCGTTGGCAGTCCCTGTAAACTATTATGATTTTTTAAGTGAGACAGAAACCGTTAATGAAGATGCACTGACACAACCCAACTATGTATATTTTCTAGACCTGTTGATGAGTCATGGTAAAGAGCAACCAGAGAATCAAGGAATGGATCGTTTTCAACTAGCAGAAAAATATTTGAATGGAAAGCCACTTGCTTTTTATCGCGCCAAAATTCTGTCAATGGACTGCCGTACAGGACGAGCTAAACAAGCAGGGCCTGCGGTAAAAGCTTTTATTGATGATAACGAACATACCAGTTATAATAACGTACTTCGATTTGTATATAATGATGCCAAAGGCTTACAACGAAATGAAGTTGCACCGAATTTCACCTTGCGAGACATCAACGGAAAAGAAGTGGAGTTGGCCGATTTAGAAGGGAAAGTCGTCTATCTAGATTTTTGGGCTACTTGGTGTCCACCTTGTGTATATTCTTTAAAAAATAGTAAAGAATGGAAAAAGGCTTTCTCTCCTGATCAGGTAGCATTTGTCTATGTTAGTTTAGATAAAAATCAAAGTTCGTGGCGAAATTTTGTTTCCAGACAAGGCATCAAAGGTACGCACCTAATTGTCGAAGACAAAGATGTTTATGCTTCTGAAATTGCAAAAGCTTACAAAGTAAAAAGATTACCTGCCATCTTTATCATCGACCAAAAAGGAAAGGTTTTTTATAATAGCTCCGCTAAAGATACTCAAAGTGGTACACCTTCAGATATGGTAAGGGGATTGTTGGGGAATAACTGACTGATCCCGAGGAACGAGGGCAACGTACGACAGTGCGTTGAAGGAAGGCACCGCGAAAGCGGATGGGTGGCCTTTTGATTACCGATATTCCATGAAATCTAAAGAAATTAAATTGCATTTCTACTTGGCTTTTGTCAAAGCCATTTTTACGGCAAGGGCCGTTAAAACAGAAGCCATAAACCATTTCTGTATCTGCAACCAAATCTTAACCGAACGCTAATTTTGTGAGAACGCTTACCGAAAGTTCCAATATCGACGACTTCTTTTCCTAGTAAAGTTAGATTATTTCTTTCTAAGTATTGCATAATTGCTGGAACTTGTAGATCAACCCCTCCAGTTAGTTTAGCATGTGGGTTTTCTAATTTTTTAGCTAAAAGAATTAATGCTTTCAAATCTTCAGGATGATTCTTAAAATGCAGCTCATAACCTTTATAGTAAATGCTTTCTAATGCATCTTCCTGAGAAATAAATACTCCATCGATCATATATCCAATCATCCAGTTTTCGCCATATTCCGTATCCCATTCACTTTGCCTTTTTTGTCGTTGTTTTAAATTACCAGCTTGTCCTAATTTTCTTTTTACAATTTTCCAACCCATATTTTTTTACTTGAAATAATTTAATCGTTACTTTTCTAAAAATGTATTACTAAAACCATAAGACGATAAATTTAATTCCAAGTTTTAATTTTTAACAAAAAAAACTCGTCAACACCCAAAAGGCCATTGACGAGTTCCACAAGTATTTTAAATATTTAATTTTCGAAAAAGGTAAAAAGTAAACCACCTGTATAGTACCAAAAAAGTGATCATTGAGTACATTCCTAAAAGTAAAACAGATGCGATAGCGTATTTACGATAAAGGTATACACGTTATAGTGTCTCTGCGTCTCCGCGTTCTTTGCGAGAAAAACACTTTTAGGAGCAGATTTATCACTTAATCCCGAAGGAATTCCATATTTATAA
>JALZUU010000779.1 GCA_023300665.1 Saprospiraceae bacterium
CCATCGCCAAACTAAACGGTGAAAAAGTTACGTTTCAACCCAATTCTATCAGAACAGAAACGAATCAAGATTATCAAGGAACTGTTACGGCTTTTACTCATCATTTTGATCCAGAAGATCCTTCTTTTTATGAATCTATCCCTGGAGATTTATCTGCCATTGATGAGGCCGGTACGACCGTTCAGTTGGCTACCTATAGTATGATCTTGGTCGAACTTTTTGGAGAAAATGGAGAACCACTAAACCTAAAAGAAAACACCACCGCTACCATAGAATTTCCTATAAAAGGATCCGCAGCCAACGCTGCACCCGATCTTATTCCACTCTGGTTTTTAGATGAAAATACAGGTACTTGGATGGAGGAAGGACAAGCGACTAAGCAGGGCGATGTTTACATTGGAGAGGTGGCGCATTTTTCTTTTTGGAATTGTGATGTACCTTTTGATTTTGTTTATTTAGATGGAACACTCGTTGATTTGGATGGAAATCCACTGGCTAATCAAAGAGTTAGTATCGAAATCGTAAATGGAGGTGCGGTCCAGTCTACCTATACCAATTTGGAAGGAAATTTTGCGGGTGGTATTCCTAAAGATGAACTACTGATTTTGAGCGTCGTTAATTTTTGTGGAGAAGAATTATTTAATGAAAATATCGGACCTTTTAACACAGATCAAACGATCACCTTACCGGTTGATCATAACGAAACGACCATTTTGTTAACTGGATCTGTCAACAATTGTGCTGGAGAAGCCGTGGAAAACGGTTATGCTGTAGTAAAAAGAAATACAGGATTAGCAGAGGTTATCTCTCTAGATTCTGAAGGAAATTTTAGTTATTCTACCGCAATTTGTGCAAATGAAAATATGCAGATCTATGGAGTAGACCTACAATCATTTAGATCCCCTGAAGTAACAATCTCTAACACTGGACAAAGTATGGAAGATGTTGGAACCTTAGTTACTTGTGATGAGATAACTACTTTTGTTAGCGTTTCTGTCAATGGTGGTGAGGAGTTTTTGTATGATGAAACATTCCTTAATAAAACGGAACTAACTATATTAGAGAGTACCTCTACGTTAACTATAGACCTCGGGTTAAATGATTTGGAACATGTATTAGGTATCGTAATTTTGAATCCTAATTTGGGAACAAACGAAGCGCTGTGGGTATTTTATAAAGATGCAGATACACCCGATGTTATCACATGTGGTTTTAATGGTAATTCTTGCGACTTTACGATTGAGTTAACTAAATTAGAAGAATTTGCAGGAGGATTTGTTGGGGGTACTGCAACCGGTACTTTAATAGATGACAATGGTGAAACCTTAGCACTTATCATAGAATTTAATATCCCATTCGCTGATATAGAAAAAGATTATCAAGGGATTATTTGGGAAGATTTAAATGAAAATGGTATCCGTGATCAAAATGAAACCGGTGTACAAGGGGTGAGTATTCAATATCAAGAAATATCCAGTTCAGGAGAAGTAATAGCTACTAGTACAGCTAATTCTAATTCAGACGGTGGCTACAGAATAAGATTATCTGAAATAAATGATGGAATTTTAAGGATAGTGGAAGGATTACCCGCTGGCTATGTAACCACCCTGCAAAATCAAGGAAATGATGAATCCTTGGATAGTGATTTTCCACAAGGTGGATTAGAATTAAATTTTTCAGGCCAAGATGTTTCAACACTCAATAAATTAGATAGTGGAATTCATCCTGAATAAAAGTAGATTTTTACAAATTAATTGTTACATTAGAGTTAATCTAAGCTTCCATTAATTTGTTGCGACCATAAAACTTTGAACAAACACATTTGAAAGAATATACAGACATATCAATTATTGAAGGCTGTCGAAAACAGCAACCGCTTTATCAAAAAGCGTTGTTCGAAAAATATAGCAAACTGCTGTTTTCGACTTGCCTTCGATATGTATCTGATCATTCACAAGCCAAGGATGTTTTGCAAGATAGTTTTATTAGAATCTTTAAATATTTTGACAAATTTGATCATGAAAAAGGTCAACTAAAAAGCTGGATGCAACGAATTTGTATCAACGAGTCTTTGACGCACTTACGGGCTAAAAAATCTTTTACGAATTTAGAAAAATTACCTGAGGAACCAGTTACCAATCCTATGGCATTGGATAAGATGCAAATGGATGATTTAATGGCAGAGATTCGTAAACTTCCGCTCCCCTACCGAACGGTTTTTAACCTCTATCATGTGGAAGGTTATACGCATAAAGAAATCGCAGCATTACTCAAAATCGAAGTGAGTTCTTCTCGCTCAATTTTGACTAGAGCAAAAGCTAAGATCAAAAAAATTTTATTAGAAAAAAAAATAAATGAGTCATGGATTTGAATAATTTTGAACGTGGCCAATTACAGAGCTTGCAAAATCAGGAGACTGATTTTGACCAAGACGCCATGTGGAAAAATATCGAACAATCTAAAAAGAGACGAAAACCGATAATTTGGCTTTGGTTTAGTGGAGGAATAAGCCTCCTACTGATTCTTGCAGGGTTGTTCTGTTACAGCTCCTACAAGACTTCAATCATCAACGATGAACATCAGTCGTTGATAACTAACCTAGTTGCTAGCAATCAACTCGAAAAAATAGAACCTACATTATACGAGTCAACTACTAAAATAGCATCAAATGAAAAAATAATTGCATCAAAAAAACCGATAGTTTTAACAAAAAAATCAAAGGAAAAACACCTAACCCCAAAAAATTCGGCTTCTAAATTTAATACAGAAGACCTTACAAATATTCCTTCTAACACTCCGCAGGTAATAAGTAATTCTTCTGATTCTAAGGTGGTAGACTTTCCTGAATTTTTTACTACTAAAGCTACTGAAAAAACACTTAATAATGCGATAGTCTCTAATATGGTAGTACGCGAGTTTAACGCTATTGAACAAACAAAAACACTTGAAATTTTAGATCAAAAAGAAACGATCGCAACAGGTGCAACTATCCTATTAAAAAAACTACCAAAGTCTCCTGGACTAGTTTTAAAAACAAATGCATCAACGCTCACTCCTCCTCCAATTAAACCATTAATTGAACTAAAATCTTCTTTATCATTTTATGGAGGAATTGGTTATCAATTCAAACGACTTAAACTAAAAGAAAAAGATTTCCGCCCATTGATTTTTGATATTCGAAAAAATACAGAAACCGTGCTTGAGTCATTCGTTTTTGGAATGGATCTAGATAGAAAAATTGGAAGAAGATGGAATATTGGTACCGGATTCGAGTTCATTGTTTATACAGAAAAATTAGTAATAGAAAATAGAACCATCACCAATTTGGTAAATATAGATCGTAATCAACGACCTGAATTATACAGAGATCGGGAGGGTTATATATTGGAAGTAAAAGATTCTGTATATTTTAATCATCATCGTCTTTTAAATATTCCGGTTCGTGCCAGCTATTTACTTAATTTTAGAGGACTTAAACTGCTACCAGAAGCAGCTGTGGTGTTTAATGTTTTTCAAAAATCTGTTGGCCATGTACGAACAACACTAGAGCAAACAGAACAATCAAACGCCTTCTTTAAAGATCGAATTGGAATGAGTCTTCGGTTTGGCTGTAAGGTTATGATTCCTACGGGTCAAGATCTTTCTATTTTCTTAAAACCGAGTTTTGAATGGAATCCTAATGATGTGCTGGCTGACAATCAACCCATTAAACAGAAAAGAAATTTATTAAGATTGGATTTTGGATTTAGTAGGAGTTTTTAAAAAAACCGAAAAGTGATGCATTAAGCACACTTTTCGGTGGAAAAATCAGTAGTCTTTAATAGCAGTTTTTTAGAAAAATTACTAAACAATTAACAGATATTATTGACTATTCAACAAAGATTTTCTTTGTTTCTATAAGACCATTAAATTTTACAGTTATAAAATATAATCCAGGCGTATATTTCGAAACATCAATAAGGGTATTACTATTTCTTCTCAACGCTTCAGTAGCAATTAATTGCCCTAAACTATTCATAATTTCAGCTGAAGCAGCTACTGCCGATTCATCTCCTAGATCTATATTTATGGTTTCACTGGCGGGGTTTGGAAATATTTTAATATTAGAAATAATGGTTTCCTCAACGTTTACTAAGGTTTGACTTAGATTAATATTATCAATGTAAGTTTGACTTCCAAAACCATTAACATTAACAATTCTAAACAAGACAGATTCGCCTAGGTAAGCAGTTAAATCTATTTCTTCCGTTCTCCAGTCATTCGGTGAATTAGGTTCCCAATTTGGCGTAGTATTGAAATTAGGTAAGGTAGATAACTCTAGACCTTCTTTTTGGTAAATCGTAGTAAAACTCAAACCACAATCTATAGAAATCTCAAGCCGTAAACCATCTTGTAGCGTCGCGTCAAATTGCGCTTTTGCTAAATCAAAGTTTAATACCGCTTCTCCACTTGTTTCCGTAAGGTCAAAATATTCCGTGATCAAAAAGTCTTCCTCTCCTTCTTTATCATAATCAAAGTTATTGAAAAAGGCAGCAGTTGTTTGGCTGCCATTACTTCCAATCACTCCATTAAACTCTTCCCAAGTAAGTTCCT
>JALZUU010000780.1 GCA_023300665.1 Saprospiraceae bacterium
CGGACCACCTCAATTCGCTCGATAGCTTGCACCGGTGGCGTGTAATAACTTTCGGGATAACCCAAGGCATCGGCACTGATATCATAACCATTTTGTCTGGTATTAAAATTGGCATTTCGACTTGGACTTAGACCACGACCACCGATTCCTAATTGGATTCCAGCACCATCACTTTCCCAGATATTGAGTCCTGAAACTTTGGCGTAAACTTGACGGCTATTATTGGTTGCTTTGTTGATCGTAAGTTTAGCCAGTTGGATTAATTCATTTTTCTTAGAAGCATAAATCGCATTATTTTCTACTTGGCGAAGTCGCTGAATGCCAGGTGCTTGACCACGGTTATCGGTGATATGGATGGTGGTAATATCGGTGATAGATCCGAGCATGTAAAAATTGATAGTTAACGATTGATCTCTAATTTCAACTGCGTAGGTAGTGTCTTGAAAGCCTAATGAATTGAGATTGATAAAATAGAATCCAGGGGTTAGATTTTCTAATTTGAAATTTCCATTTTGATCTGCGGCAGTTCCTTTTTCTAATTCAGGAATAAAGAGGGTAGCACCAACGATTGGATCATTAGATGCTTGATCAAGTACTTGACCATTGATCGAAAAATTATTTTGCGCAATCGCCCCAGAATTTATAATTAGGGTAATTAAAATAATCGTATTTATAAGGAGACTTCTTTTATTCATCAGTCGATTGTTATTTTTTTTGAGGATCTTTTTTACCAAAATTAGGATCAAAAGGAAGTAGCCATGATTTATGTTTCCAATCACTTTCGATGGCCGCTAGATTGACTTTTGGATTTACCAAAGGCTGACTTAAGGTGCCGTTTAGAGTCACTCTACTTTGGCAGCGAATAATCGGATTTTGATATCCTTTTTTTTTGTAAATATTAGCGATATGATGCGCAAATTGTAAAATCATATCAGGTTGACTACTCATCATTTTTTCTTGTTGAGCTGTCAAATAATCTCGGTTATTGATCCATTCAGTTTTTTTACCCATTTCGTTCGATATGGTAAAAGTTGTATAACCCGCTTTTTCCATTAGCATCACTCGCCAAGAGAATCGGTATCCCTGCTCTGTCCAAAATAAATGCCCTGGATAAGCGAGATAACGAAAAGGAATGATTAGTTGAAGAATCATAAAGCAGATCACAAACGGCTTTAATTTTTTCCAAGACCACCAGGTCGAATGAGTATTATTAATTGACGTATATCCAATCCAGCTTTTTATTTTATTTAAAATATTTTGGTGTGCTTCCGGCGAAAAAAAGATCAAAGTAGCAATGATCATGACATACGGAAAAATACCAATTGGAAATAATATAGCCGTTATAATATGAAATCCAACTACCGCCAAATAGGCCAGTGATCGAGTAGGGCGATAGAGCAAAAAACACACAATAAAACAATCATAAAAAGCGCCACCCCAACTAAACAAGTAAGGAGTAATTTCATAGCTCAATAGCGGACCAATAATAGGAACATGAGCTTGTGCAGGTAACCAAAGTTTTAAAGGCATGGCTTGAAATAACCAATCTGGAGTTAGTTTAGCGATACCAGCAAAAACATAAACCAATGCTAATTGGAATTTAATCAAATCAATGGTCCAACGTGGAATCTCTAATTTTTTTATTTTAGGAAAACGAATCGCATCTATTGAGAAATCTCGATGTGCCGGAAGAAAGATGAGCATAAAACCAATAAGGCTGACAAAATAATAATGATTCAGATAATTGGTTTTATCAATCAATTCGATATACGTAAAACTAAGAAAAAACAAGCAAGTACTCTGCCGATAAAACAACCCTAACATAATGCCCAACGCACTCAAAAAAACGGTACCAAATAATAGATAAATACCTGTAGCACCAGGATTGACTATCCAATCAAAATAAGAAAAGAAATAAACGGGTTCAATATATAGACTTTCAATCCAACCATAATAATTAAAGCGTAAAACACTCAGTGCCATCATCAACCCAAACAATATCCGGAAGTGAACCAGTGGTGCTGTCGGAATAAGCTCAGTAGGATGGTATTGTTTCATGCGCTAATGATCTATCAATCTCCGTCGTTGTCTTGATTGGTAATAGAAATTCCCATAACAGAAGCCATATCAGATTTGAAAATAGCCACCAAATCTTGCATAGAAAGAAACACCTCAATCAACGCTTCATTGTCTATTTCTATTTGCTCAGCGATGGAGGCATCTAGAAGTTCTACTTTATCAATTAAGACGGTAAAGTTATTGTCAATTTGATTTGCTAAAACCGGTTGGTTAATCTGTCTTAAATATTCTAAAATAGAAGGGCCGTTATTTCTAGTTACACTTATTCCATTAAAATAGTCTTGGTAAGCTTTCAGAGAAGTTAATAAAAGGCTGGTAGAGTATTTTCCATAACGAACCTCAACCGATTGTGGTCGAGTAACCCCTGCGCTACGGATTCCAGCTGGGATGGCAACTTTTCCATCTCGTACAAATCGTTGAAAATGTAAGTCGACACCGTTTATCATCAGACCAAGCGCACTTCCTACATCTGTTCCGGTAGCATCCGTTCCAGTAAAATTATTTACAAAAGAACCATTGTTCCAATCTTCTTCTGCGTTTTGTACTTGATCAAGCATCTCATTAGTAAGTGCAGAAATATAACTGAGTCGTTCTTGGGTGAACTCATCGAGTGGTGTAATCTCCTCTACATTATTCAGTATATAATCTAGTGCTGGTAAACCTTCTGCATCTTGATTTCCAAGACTGCCTAGTTCATAAACTCCAGTAGCAATATTGGTTTCGATTTTATCCTCATCAGCAGGGTAAGTATTGATCGTCGCACGTAATCCGTTGTTGATGATAGGGCCAAAATAATAGAGAGAAGTCTTTTGCCAGCAATTCCAAAAAGTTTGATGTGCCGTTCTTAAGGCAGCTAAATTTTCATCATTACTATCTGCTGAAAAGGTGGAAGCAGCTTGATTAAGTACCACTGCTTTCTCACTTAATTCTTGATAAGCAGGAACAATCAAATTACTCGTAAGGTGTATCGCTATATTTTGTCGCAATTCCGCAAGATCGACCATCGTTTCTGGCCCACAGTCTTGAGAACCGTCCGGACAATCATCTCCACAACTGATTAAAAAACAAATCAATAAAGCAAACAAAGGATATCTCATTTTTGATCGATTTTGAAGTTGTGATTGTAGAAAAATATAGCTTATGCTTATTTAGACTTTTTAAAAATAACGATGCAAATGTACCCTATGAACTTGGTTTTTGCAAGGATTTGGGGTAGTTTTTTTTTGGTAGGGGCGAATTGCAATTCGCCCCTACCAAAA
>JALZUU010000781.1 GCA_023300665.1 Saprospiraceae bacterium
CTAAAACAAAGAGAGCTCGCTTGGTTTTCACCGAGCGAGCATATTCCTCAAGATATGAGAATCTCTAAACTTTGCCAAATCTATTGGACCAGCGAACTGGTCGGCAGATTTATCCGTTTTTTTACCTTTACAGCGCACACTAAACCTTTCACAACTACTCTAGGGCTGTTTATTAATATTTTAGTACTAGTATCAGCCGTTTTCTAAAATCTATTAGAAAACGATTATCCAGATAAAATCTAGACAGCTGAATAGCATTTAAATTTTGCTTTAATCTTAAATCGGTAATGGGATAAATGCTTTTCAACCACAAATATACAGCCTTCCTTCTGGGTACTCATACCCTATTTGTGGTATTTTAATAATTGAAATAATTAATATTAAAAGCTGTAAGATATATTAAATTCATGAGAAGTCCCTGCTTCTGGACCAAATGAGGAAAAGAAATAATCAAATCCATATCCAATAGTGAAGGTATTATCTGATCCTGGAAGTTCTCCTACTAGAATTCCAGCCTCTGCATGAGCGGCTCCAGCAGTACTTCCACCCGCGCCCAACCAAAAATTTCGCGCCATTTTATAACGAAGGTTAAAATCAATATTAACTTCAGTGTTAAAGGTATATCTAGCCCAAACACTTGGTTCTAAAAATTGATCATCTCCTAAATATTTTATGAATCCAACTATTCCGTAAAAATGTTGAACGCGTCTGGTAAAAAATTCTCCATCACTATCTCTAAATTCTAAATCTAATCCAATTAATTGTGGAATAGATACCCCTCCATATAATTGGGTATCATCTAAGAATCCACCAGAAAATCGTTTGTATGCAAAAGCACCAAAACCTACATCTGGGAAAAACTTTGTCTGGTCATCTGCAGTTAAAATATCATTTCGTTCTAAAAATTCAATATCCGTAATATCTACTCGATATTGAACCATTCCTACATTAAAGCCTACGGCAATTCCATGATCATATATATCGTCTGAAAAGATGGTCGCAAAACGTCCATATAATCCCGTAAAACCAGTCGGTCCAGTTTGGTCATTAATCAAATACCCTCCACTCAAAAGACTAACACCATCTCCATCAAAAACATAAGATCCTTGGATAAGCTGGGTAGTCGGCGGATTATCAAATCCCACCCATTGACGACGAACACTGCCACCAAAACTAGTATTCTGATCAAAAACCATAAAATCACTCGTTAGTCCTGCTGGATTAATCACTCCTATATTCTGTCGATATTGGGTAAAAAGGGACAATTGCTGCGCAGCAGCTGGTAGTTGAAAAACCAGATACACCAAAAGGATTTGGTAAAATTTATTCATTATTAAATCAGCTTTGAAACGATAAATTCGGGAAGATGGGAGACCCGATCCGTACTCTTTTTTGCAAAGACAAAGATACGGAATTTAAGGGGAAAGGTAAATAGAAAAGCGATAGACTTTATGGACGATGTTTAAAAACGCTAAAATTGCTTATGAACCGATAAAATTCATCATATTTGCTAAAAAAGATGCTTCCATTCCATTACGCTTTTAAAATTAAAGATATTGCCAGTACTCGATCCTTTTATGTAGATATTTTGGGTTGTAAAGAAGGTCGTTCTACCAAGACTTGGATAGACTTTGATTTTTTTGGTCACCAACTCTCTGCACATATCAGTGATCAACGACCACCGCTAGACTATTGTGGTAAGGTAGACGGAGTGGCAGTGCCTATTCCCCATTTCGGCGCCTTACTATCTGTTGAGGATTTTATTCAAATTCAAAAACAATTAGAAAAAAATAATATCTCATTTATTATTCCACCACAAACGCGTTATGAAGGTTTACCAGCGGAGCAACGCACGATGTTTTTTCTAGATTTTAGTGGAAATCCAATCGAATTAAAAGCTTTTAAGGATATAGAGCAGGTATTTGTAAAATGAAAAAAGCTGCTTTCCTTGACAAGGATAGGAAAGCAGCAACAAAAACTGTTTAAATCAGTTTTACGACATTCTAAGAAGGGTATCACTTCTGATTAATTCGTATTGAGATCAATAACGTGGAGGATAGCCTCTAAATAGAGACAATACCAAAAAACTGGTGACCGATGAAACACAACGAGTAGCCCCGTCATCTCTCACCTTAGTGAAAAACAAAAAAGATTAACAAAAAAGATATGTCCCAGGATTATTGGACTCAAAAATGTTTAATCTGTGGTATTGTGTGTAATTGCTTAAAAAAATGGAGCTAGAACTACTCCTTGGTGATTTGTTATACTCAAAGGTACAACCAATATCTCGGGATTCTCATACCCTCTTATGGGTATTTTTCGTATATCACTTTTTATTATTTTATAAATCGCAAATAAATCAGCCAGATAAGTGCTTCTCAAAAAAAATATTCTAATAAAAAACATCTAATAAAGTCATTGTAACGTTCCAGCCTTATTTCCGTAAGCTATTGCAAATCAACCATTTAAAAACAATTGTACGTTAATTAATCGCTAAACCTGCTCCTCTTAAGCGGATTTGATGGTTATTACCACTTAAATAGGGTAACTTTGCAATTGTTTTCAAAAAACGCAATAAGCATTTTACAATGAAAGAAATTAGAAATATTGCCATTATCGCCCACGTTGATCACGGCAAAACTACTTTGGTGGATAAGATCCTTTACCAAAGTAAACTTTTCCGAGACACGGACGAGAAGAAAGAATTGATCCTTGATAATAATGATCTAGAGCGAGAAAGAGGGATTACCATCCTTTCTAAGAACGTTTCTGTCGATTATAAAGGAACCAAAATCAATATTATCGATACACCTGGTCACGCCGATTTCGGTGGTGAGGTAGAACGGGTATTGAATATGGCGGACGGTGTATTATTACTCGTCGATGCTTTTGAAGGTCCGATGCCTCAAACTCGATATGTATTGGGTAAAGCGGTCTCTCTAGGACTAAAGCCAATCGTGGTAGTCAATAAAGTAGATAAAGAAAATTGCCGTCCAGAAGAAGTTCAGGAAATGGTTTTTGACCTTATGTGTAATCTTGATGCGACAGAAGATCAACTTGATTTCCCTACCGTTTATGGTTCGGCAAAGAATGGTTGGATGTCTAGCCACTGGGACGATCAAAAAGAAGATGTTACTTACCTATTAGATCAGGTTCTTGAACATATTCCAACTCCTGAAATCAAGGAAGGTACTTTGCAAATGCAAATTACTTCTATCGACTATTCTAACTATATCGGTCGAATTGCAGTGGGAAGAGTAAGCCGTGGTGGACTAAAAGCAAACACGCCTGTTTCCCTTGTAAAACGAGACGGAACTATTCAGAAAAGTAGAATTAAAGAACTTTTCATCTTCTCTGGTCTTGGTAAAGAAAAAGTAGAGGAAGTACAATGTGGTGATTTATGCGCGCTTAATGGAATCGAAAATTTTGATATCGGTGATACCGTAGCAGATTTTGAAAATCCAGAAGGCCTTACCCCAATGGATATTGATGAGCCAACGATGAGTATGTTGTTTACCATCAATACTTCTCCTTTCTTCGGTAAAGAAGGCGACTTCGTTACCTCGCGTCACCTACGTGATCGTCTGTTCAAAGAAACAGAAAAGAACTTAGCATTACGGGTAGAAGAAACTGAATCTCCTGATTCTTATATTGTTTATGGTCGTGGTGTATTACACCTTTCTGTCTTGATCGAAACCATGCGTCGTGAAGGCTACGAACTACAAGTAGGAAAGCCTCGGGTAATCATCAAAGAAATAGACGGTGTCAAAAATGAGCCGATTGAAAATCTAACTATTGATGTACCAGAAGCAACTGCTGGTAAGATCATCGAATTGATCAACACACGTAAGGGGGAAATGACGATCATGGAACCACGTAACGATTTAATGCATCTCGAATTTGATATTCCTTCCCGAGGAATTATCGGACTACGTAATAGTATTCTAACACTTTCTGCTGGTGAAGCAATTATGGCGCACCGTTTCTTAAAGTTTGCACCATGGAGAGGAGAGATTCCTAGTCGTTCTAAAGGTGTTTTGATTGTACACGAAACTGGAACAAGTATTCCTTTCGCACTCAATAAACTTCAGGATCGAGGACATTTCTTTATTCCACCAGGCGTAGAAGTGTACGAAGGTCAAGTGATTGGAGAACATACGCGTGATAATGATTTGATTGTCAACGTTACTAAAACGAAAAAAATGTCTAATATGCGTTCTTCGGGCGCGGATGATAAGGTAAAAATTGCTCCTCCATTAATTATGTCTTTGGAACAAGCCATGGAATATATCGATGATGATGAGTACGTAGAATTGACACCTAAAAACATTCGTATTCGTAAGATCTTCTTAAAAGAACACGAACGGAAACGTGGTGGTGTGATGGCGTAAAACGGCTATTGGCTGTTAGCCACTGGCTATTGGCTTCACTTTATCGTAAAAGCCGACGTAAAGATGATTCATGAATCATCTCTACGCCGGCTTTTTTTATTTTTGTGAGATATGCGATATGCTACGCGGTCGGGTTTGAGATCAGCATTTTTTTATAAATATGGAATCCATAGGGATTTGGTCTTGATCAAAACTTTCTAGTTATCGGACTGGCGTTAAAAAAGATTCTTAGCTTATAGTTCGCTTCTCTTTAAATAAAAAAAGACCGCTTTTGTAGAAACCATTGTTCTACAAAAGCGGTCTTTTTTCTGTTGGTTTTTCAACGACTCAACAAATCAACGATTAAACGATTAAACGATTAAAC
>JALZUU010000782.1 GCA_023300665.1 Saprospiraceae bacterium
CATAGTCACGAGCTGGTTGTTAAAGGCATTCAAGAATATCTAAATCAAACTCAACCGACGATATGAATTTATGGAAGTCCATGTCGGTTTATACCATTTCGAATTTGTCAAGGCAAGCGATTGGTTTTGTCTTACTTCCGGTGATTACGGGATATTTGAGTGCGGGGCAAAATGGAGACTTAACCACCATTACTTCTATGGTTACCTTCGTGGGATCTTTTATGATTTTGAGTGCGCCAGGCGCCATTAATTTAGAATATTTTCGACAAGATCAAGGGAAGGAAAATTTCCCAACTTATATCAGCAGTGCGTTGGTGAATCCGTTGATTTTATTTTTAATATTGACATTATTCACCTTTTTATTTGGCTCATCGCTCGCAGCCTGGTTAGAAATTCCTAATCAATGGATTTATGCAATTCCTTTATTATCCTTAACCATCTTATTGCCACAAGTGCTCTCCATTATTTATCAAGCACGTAGTCAACCCGTCCAATATGCGGCGTATAATCTGAGTATGACGTTACTCGATTTACTATTTTCGATCTTGCTAATCGTAGGATTGAGCATGAATTGGGAAGGCAGACTTATTGGAAATTATGGGACTAAAATTTTATTTGGAATCATTGCTTTATTTCTTCTTTACCGTTCGGGGTTATTGCAAATCAAGGTTAATTGGACATATACTAAGGATGCGTTATTTTTTGGTTTACCACTGATTCTACATATCCTTTCTGCAAATATCATGGATTTATCTGATCAGTTTTTCATTCGAGAAATGGTGGGCAAAGAGGAATTAGGCATTTATAGTATTGGGTACAAGGTGGGAATGATTATTTTGATTTTACAAGCCGCTGTCGTGATGGCTTGGCGGCCTTTTTTGTTTAAAGAATTAAAAGAAATTACACCAAAAAAGAAGAAAAAAATTGTTCAGCTTTCTTATTTGATCATGGCGGGACTTGTATTGGCAGCAGGAATATTATATTTGATTAGCCCACTACTTTTTAAATATCTTGTCTTAAAACCTGAGTATCATGACGGGATAAAATATGTTGGCATTATAGCGTTAGCCTATGTCTTTTTAGGGTGGTATAAGATGTTTTCCAGTTATATCATTTACACAAAACACAATAAATATCTTTCTTATATTGCCATTTTCAATATTATATTTAATTTGTTGTTAAATTATTTTTTAATAAAAAACTACGGAGCAATGGGTGCTGCATATGCAACGACCATTTCTTATTTTTGTTTTTTTGTTATTACTGCCGTGGTGAGTCAGCGGGTATATCCTTTGCCTTGGTTGTTTTTTTTAAAAAAAAATATTCATGATTTATAAGATTATAAAAAGTGTTTATCGTTTTTTTGTGAGTTTGCAGCGTAGGTTGCAAAGAAAATATTGGTCATGGCGGGCACGATTGGTTGCGGGCTCTTATGTTACTCCTCCGATTGTTTCTTTTCGATCGATTTTTACGCCTCAAACACATTTTGGAAAGAATACTAATTTTAATGGAATGCATATTACTGGATCCGGAAAGGTAACAATCGGTGATAATTTTCATTCAGGAAGAGGTTGTAAGATGATTACCAGTTATCATAATTTTGATAAGGGTACCCATATTCCTTATGATCGTACGATGATTCACAAAGATGTAATAATTGGAGATAATGTCTGGTTAGGTGATAATGTAATTATATTGGGTGGGGTAATCATCGGTGAAGGAGCGGTTATTCAAGCAGGGAGTGTAGTGGCAAAAAGTATTCAAAAATATGCTATTGCTGGAGGACATCCTGCCGTGGCTTTTAAATTTAGAAATAAAGAGCACTACGAACAGCTAAAAGCTGAAAAAAAATTCATGTAAGTTTAAGTAAAAAAAATTTTAAAATGATATTAGATAGGCTTCAAAACAATGACATTGCTGAATTAAACTTAAACCCTCTTCAAAAGAAAATGAAGGAGCAAGTTACAAAAAAGGTAAATGAAAAAATCTATCAATTTGAAGAAATTTCTTGTTCCATTTGCGACTGTAAAGGAAAAGAATTAATTGGAAAAAAAGACCGATATGGACTTTATTTCCCTGTGAATGTTTGCACTGATTGTGGGTTAGTATATACGAGTCCTAGAATGACACAGGATGCCTATTCAGAATTTTATAATACTGAGTATCGGAAGCTTTACAATGGTACTATATCTCCTAAAGAAGGTTTTTTTGAAAGACAAAAGAAAAAAGGAAAACACATTTTTGATTTTTTTAAAGATCATCAACTTCTAAAAGAGGATGCTAGTTATGTTTTAGAAGTTGGATGTGGGGCTGGAGGTATTATTGATTATTTTAGAGATAAGGGTTTTCAAGTGAAAGGAATCGACCTAGGAGAAGAATATATTAATTATGGAAAAGAGAAATATGGACTTGATTTAGAAACTGCTACACTAGCCGATATTTCAAATAATAAAAAACCGGATATAATTATTTATTCACATATTCTAGAACATATTTTAGACGTAAATAAGGAGATTGAACTAATAAAACAGTTTCTCAAAAAAAACACTCTTGTTTATATTGAAGTACCAGGTATTAAAGAAATACACAGAAATTATGAAGCCAATATTTTGCGATATTTTCAAAATGCTCATACCTTTCATTTCACCTTGGAATCTTTGGTTAATCTAATGGCAAAGCATGGCTTTGAGCTGGTAGAAGGTAATCAATTTGTAAAATCTATTTTTCAATATACAGGAGTCACAAAAAATTCAGTTAGTGATTACACGTCGGTTGTTAACTATCTTGAACAAACAGAGAAAAAACGTTTTTTGTATCCGTTCACATTACGTGCCATTAGAGAAAACTCAAAGCAAACAATTCTAACCTTATTAGATAAAACAGGAACACGAAATTTTGCAAAAAATCTAAAAGAAAAAATACAAGGTAAGTAATTCATCCAAATTATTTAAGAATAGTAACATCTCCAGAGATTCTTTTTGTTCCTAAATCTTGTCCATTAATAAATGAAAATTCAAGATCATAAACAAATACATCTGGTTGAAATTCTTCTCCTTTAAAAGTACCATTCCAAGTGTTTTGTACATCGGAACTTTGGAAAACTAATGCTCCCCATCTATTAAAAATTTGTAAGTTATATATCCCAAAATCACAATTAGAGGATGGGCCAAATGTATCGTTAATTCCGTCAGCATTAGGAGAAAAAACATTTGGAAAATAGATATTGCAAATTGTACAGTCAATCACATTAATACTTATACTATCTTTAAAAGTACAACCGTCTTGATTAACTTCAACACTATACAAACCTTCTTCATCTACTAAGTAAAATAGAAAACTAGAAGAATCTTGCCATAAATAAGTAGCTTGACTAGCAGCAGACACCTCTAAAAATATTTGCTCACCTTGACAGATCGTCATATCATTTCCCAGATCTATTTCTGGTTGAGGAAAAAAGCTAATAATTATTGAGTCTAGCTGAGTACACGCTTCACCTGTTGAAATCTCTACCCAAAAAATTCCCTCGCCACTTACTTCGTAAAATGGTTCAGTGGAGCCATCTTGCCAAAGATAATTAGCACCAGCTATTTCTTGACCGATAGTCATTGAATCTCCTTGACAAATCATTAAATCATCCCCTAAAAAATTATTATTTGTGGATAATAAAGCTACTGTAATTGTATCTTCTAGGATACATCCTTCCGGACTCAATGCACTTACCCAATAAACTCCTGGAGTACTGATATTGTAAATTCCATTTCCACTAAAAGTATCTTGCCAAACAACTGAGGTATAAATTGGATCAATTAATAAACCTAGTGTGTCATTTTCACAGATTAATCCAGACTCTTCTAAGATTAATTCTGGAGGATTATAAAATGTTATTTCAATCGTGTAAAAAAATTGACATCCATCTGAGGTTAATAATTCCAATGAATAAATACCAGCATCATTAACTTCAAAAAAAGGATCGGTTGAATTATCCTGCCAGAGATATTCAGCACCAGGAATATCTTCACCAATAATTATGGTTGCTCCTTCACAAATCTCTAAATCATTTCCTAAAACATTTCCAACAGATGGAAACGTTGTAACGGAAATAGTATCTTCTAATACACATCCTTCTATACTTAAAGCACTCACCCAATAATTTCCAGGAGCGCTGACAGTATAAATCCCATTTCCGTTAAAAGTATCTTGCCAGACAACTGAGGTATAAATTGGATCAACCGACAAATCCAGAAAGGTTTCGGAACAAATAGTAATGCTTTCTTCTATAATTAATTCTGGGTCTTCGAAAACTTCTACAAGGATGGTGTCAAAAAGTATGCATCCATCAGTAGTTATAAGTTCTACTGAATAAGTACCTGTATCACTCACTACAAAAAAAGGTTCGATAGAATTGTCTTGCCAAGTATAGCTAGCACCAGCTATTTCTTGACCAATAGTTGTAGATGTCCCTTCGCAAATCGTTAAATCAGCTCCTAAAAAATCAACATCCGTCGATAGTACAGTTACCATAATTGTATCTTCTAGCAAACATCCTTCAATGCTCAATGCACTTACCCAATAAATCCCTGGCTCATCAATTCTGTAAACACCATTTCCGTTAAAAGTATCTTGCCAAATTACAGAAGTATAAATTTCATCAATTGATAAATCTATAAATCCATTATCACAAATAAATAATTCCTCTTCTACAATCAACTCTGGATTTTCAAATAATCCCACCACTATTGTATCACTCGATACACAACCAGGAATGGTAAAAGCATTTACCCAATAAGTACCTAAATTATTAACTTCAAAACTTGGAGTTGATGATCCATCTTGCCATTGTTGACTTACAAAAAGATCTTGGGATACACTTAACAAAAAACTTGCTCCAGATTCGGAACAGAAGGTAGTGTCCTCAGGTAATGCAAAGACAGGAATATCATAATTTTCTTCAAATGGAACATAAGCCACTATACCAGCTAAAATTGTAGTCGACATATTTCCTGTAATCACGGTGCTAATATTAGTTCCATCTAAATCAGAACTGTATATTATTTCTTGTGTATTATTAACCCAATAAAGTCGTTCGTTCGTGTAATCAACTGTCATAGCTCCTTTGTCGCCAGGTTGACTAACAATTGTTTCAAGAGAAGATCCGTCTAAATTGGCCTTAAAAATATCACTAGATTCACGGTCGCTGAAAAACAACTTCCCACTATCAATATCTAAAACTAGATCAAATGGTTTAGAATTTATATCAAGAATTGTTTCTACATTGGTACCGTCTCCGCTTGCTCTTTTAATCGTTCCTGTATTAAATTCAGTCCAATATATTTTATCACAGAATGGATCATAATCCATACCTTGAGCATTTCCTACATCATTTACTACTATCTGTGGATTAGACCCATCTAAATTTACTGAGCGAATAAATCCATCATTAGTAACGGTATAAAATATCCTTTGATTGGTCTTATCTATCTCTATCAAGTTTAGCGCGCTGACAGGAAGATCAAATAAAACCTCTTGATTGGTCCCATCAAAATTACTTTTCCAAAGTTTTCCTGTTGCTCCTTCCACCCAAAACAACTTCTCTTCTTCAAAATCAATTCTCATCCTCCTTAAAATTCCTTGCCCCGTCACAATTGTTTCAATATTCCCTCCATCTAGGTCGGATCTGAGAATTTTATTTCCTAGCTGTTCACCATAAAAAAAAAAGTCTTGACTCAATAAAAAACTAGGAAACAGAAAAATTAGAAAAGGTAAAAGCAGTCTCATAAAAAGCAGTATTTTCATTATAAAGCATAAAAATAGCAATATAATTTAAAATATTGAATATTATTGTTATAAAACTTAGCGCTTCCTTACTTTTTCTTCTTCCGCTTAGCCTTTGTAGGCTTAACTTCTTCTTTTACTTTTACTTGTTTAGCCGTAGCATTTACCAAATGTTCTTCCAAACGATTCGCATCCGGCACGCTCTGTTCTTTAAAATATAAAAACAGCGAAGCTAAAAATCCGACCAGTAATAATATCGATGCAATCAATGCAATCGTTCCACCAATAGCCCA
>JALZUU010000783.1 GCA_023300665.1 Saprospiraceae bacterium
ACACTAGGGGAGTTTGAAGAATTAATGATTCGACCATTTTATCATGGAAATCAATACTTTTCTTTTACAACGGTAACCTATAATGATGTTCGATTGGTAGGTGCACCACCAGAAATGATTGGGAAATTTGGTGCCGATACCGATAACTGGGAATGGCCTAGACATACCGGAGATTTTGCTTTATTCCGCATCTATGCAGGACCTAATAATGAGCCTGCTGAATACAGTGAAAATAATAAACCATATAATCCTAAACACTTTTTACCAATTTCTTTGGATGGAGTAGAAGAAGGAGACTTTACGTTGATCTTTGGTTTTCCTGGTCGAACGAATCAGTACCTTCCAGGGGTAGCGGTAGAGCAATTAGTAGAAACGGTAAATCCAGCTCGAATTGCGATCCGTGATGCTGCTTTAAAAATTCTAGATGCAGAAATGCGAAAAGATGAAAAAGTAAAAATTCAGTACGCAAGTAAATTTGCCAGAGTAGCCAACTATTGGAAAAAATGGATTGGTGAAAATCAAGGATTAATCAGCACCAATGCATTGACTAAAAAAGCAACTTTAGAAAAAGAATTTACTAAAAAGCTAAATACCAATTTGACCTTAAAAGGAAAATACGGAGATATTCTTCCCGCATTTGAGGAGAAATATAAAATGCTCGAACCGTATGTACTTTCTACCAATTACTATAATGAAATCATGGGTAGAAATATCGAAGCGATGCGAATTATTACCTATATGCGTCGACTCGTTAGCGCACACGAAAAAAATGGAAAAGAAGGATATGATAAATATAAAGAACGTCTTTCTTCTCCAATGGAAAGCTTCTATAAAAATTACAGTCCAAAAATCGATAAGCAAGTTTTTGCACGATTGACAGAAATGTACGGTAACGCAGATGGCGCTAAAGAGATTGCTGCTTCTATGCAAAATTATTTGATGAGCAATCGGATCAGCAACTATAATCAATTAGCAGATAAGGTGTTTGCTAAGTCTATGGTTTTAGATAAAAATACGGTGTTACAAACCATTAATCAAAGTCCAGAAGAGGCCATCAAAAAAATAAAAGCAGATCCATTATATCAATTTGCTACAGAAATTAGTGATACTTATCAAGAAAAAATAGCGAATCGTTACCGAGTGATTAATGGAGAAATTGCAGACTTACAACGTCGTTATATGGCCGGACTCATGGAAACTTTTCCTGATAGACGTTTTTGGCCAGATGCAAATTCTACCATGCGTGTTACTTACGGAAAGGTACAAGGCTATCAACCACGAGATGGAATTACTTACAATCCATTGACTACTTTAGATGGAGTAATGGCAAAATACCAACCTGGTGATTATGAGTTTGATGTTCCAGAAAAATTACGTGAACTAAACGCTTCTCGAGATTATGGTGACTACGCAACCGCAGATGGAAAAATGCCTGTTTGCTTTTTGGGATCTAATCACACTACGGGTGGAAACTCTGGTAGTCCTGCGATTGATGCCAACGGAAACCTCGTAGGATTAAACTTTGATCGAGTCTGGGAAGGAACGATGAGTGATATTAATTACGATCCTTCGATCTGTCGAAATATCATGGTCGATGCACGTTATATTCTTTTTATTATTGACAAATATGCTGGCGCAGGACACTTAGTGAAAGAAATGAAACTGGTACATCCACGAACAGATATGTCTAATAATAAATCAAAGGCAAAAATGAATAAACCGGTTGGTGCTCAAAAACCTGGAATAAAAAGTAATAGTAAACGAAAAAGAGCGATGTCAAAAGATGGAACGCCTGCAAAGCAACAAGGTCTTGTTCCGTATAATGGCGGAGGGCGATAATATTTTTTGAGTATGAAAAATCTAGTGCGTCGGGATCATTTACTTTGATCCCGACGCACTCTAGCTACTTGCTTTCTTAAATGCAGATTCATGCATTTAAAGGAAGCAAACGGCTATCAGTTAAAAGCTTAAGACTATCCAATCTAAAGAATTTCAATTCTCGGAAGATTGCTAAAAAAAGCCATTCCACTAAATTCAATCCTTTGAAAAAATTACCAGCTACTGAAAAAACGATTTCCAAAAAAATTGGAAGAAAAATAAAATCGCCTATCCTCGTTAGCAAACTGAATGATCTTGGAGTAGACGCCAAAGCCTTTATTAAATTTTTCTCTCCGTTGTTTGCAGAATTAAGCTGGGATCCTTATGATGTTCGGCGGTTGCAAGGGGCGTTTTTAATGAAGACTTTTCCTAAAGATAAATCCCTTATTGAAAAACGCCTTCCAGATTATTATGTTGGAAAAAAAGATCAACGAACTTATCTAAAATGGATCAAGCAACTTCCCAAAAATAAACGGAAGCAATTTGATGCTATTCAACCTTGGCGACGACGATCTGTTTGCAAATTTGTTTTGACAGAATCAAAAACGAGTATCAAAATCAAACGAATAGCCGTTCCACAATTTGCACAAGAAGTGAGTGGGGAAGACCTTCGTTCCTTGCCTCGGGTTTTTGATGAATCACCAGCGAGCCATGTCGAAAACGAACTTTTTTATGATTTAATGAAAAAGGTTTTTGGGATCGTCAAAACCAAACGAGCCAAGATTGGTAAAGAGGTAAAGCAAGTTAGTTTCACCGCGCATTTTATGAGTGTTAAAGCTACTACCGATAAACCTGGTGACAATTCTCCTGAAGGGGCGCATGAAGATGGCGTGGACTATATCATCTCCGCTTTAGTCATCAATCGTTTCAATCTTAAAGGAGGACAATCCCAAATTATTGAAATGTTACCCAACCAAAAAAAGGAAATTATCTTTCGACATACTTTACGGCCGGGCGAGTTTGTCTTTCAAGCGGATACGCGAGATGAGATCGTTTATGGAACCGACCTTTGGCATCATGTCACCCCTTTTTATTTAGCCAAAAAAGAAAAAGGCGAAGGTTGGCGAGATATCATTGGGTTTGATATTATGGTGGAGCGATAGCTAGTTGACTTTCTACCATCGTAAAATTGTACGATAGAAGAAAGCCAATGGCTACCAAATATTTTTCTAAGTTTTCTGCAAAGAAAAAACTGCTTCATCCAAAGAAGTACCATAATGATAATTAGAATGTAGTACAACCGTTTCTCCTGCTTTTACTTTTACCGGGCGTTTTAATTTTACCACAGTTGGTGGCATTAAACTATCAGTTCCTGTAAAGTTGCAACCTTCCGCTACTTCAATAAAAGAATGAAGATAAACAGAATTTACCGTGCCTGAAACTAAAGGTTTGAATTTTGTTTTACGAATGATGTTCAACTTTTTTTCTTTATACAAATCGATGGTGTTGACGACTTTCTGTGGCGTAAATTGCTCCGGAAGGTGACGGGTAAAAAATATAGGATAGTGTTGATGTTTTTCATCAAAAGCAGCGTAACTGAGTTGAGCGAGATTGACTATTTTACCAGGAATTAATTTGCCTTTAGGTTTTAGAAATTGTCGCATGTGTTTAAAAATTTGCACTTGGTATTCGTTGGCGCAAAACACACTCATCAGTTCTCCGATGATATAGTCCACCTTTTCTGGTAATTCTGTTTTTAAAGCATCGCCATGGATGAGTACGACTTTTTTATCCCAACCATTTTTCTTAAGTAGTTTTTTTACCATTGGAATCACATTGGGATTACTTTCAATTAGATAGGCTTTTTTTACATCATCCAAATAGTGTTTGGTCAATGCTAGCGTACCGATTCCAATTTCGCAAACCACCTTGTTTTTCATGCCCTTATATTTTTTAAAAGCATTTTTAAAGGCATCTACCCGTAGTTGATCCGTTTCCATTACCTTATAATAGAAATTAGGAAAACCATACGTATCGGGATTAAAAGTCTGCGCTTCTAGTAATGCATATTTCAATTTGTCATAATGATCAACGACTTTAGAAATGAAATCAAAATTTGAGCTATATTTCAACGACATGTGATTGTTTTTTTGTGAAGGTCAAAGGTAAGAAAATTGCATTGGATAGGTTTTAATCGATCAATAAACTATTCAATTTCTTTTCACTTTTTCCTCTTAAGAAAATCAACTAGAAACAACTCCTATCCCTTAAAAAAGGGCTGTTCATCTATAATTTCCCCTAGTTTGGTCTAAGAATTACTATTTTGATGGTAGAAACGATACATCTTTACTCTTCTAAACCATAAA
>JALZUU010000784.1 GCA_023300665.1 Saprospiraceae bacterium
TTTCTATAAAAAAATATAAAAATTAGCCACCCGATCCACCACCACGAGGATGAAAGCTCAAGATGGTTTCCCGTAAAAAATCAGTATCTAAATGGGTATAAATTTCTGTGGTAGTAATTGATTCATGTCCCAACATATCTTGTACTGCGCGCAGGTCCGCGCCTCCTTCGATCAGATGAGTAGCGAAGGAGTGACGAAAAGTATGTGGACTTACTGGCTTTTCTATTCCAGCCGCTTTGGCAGCTTCTTTGATCACCATAAATACCATTACTCGACTTAGACCTTTTCCTCTTCGATTCAGAAATAAAATATTCTCGTGATCTGGATGAATATTATTCTGCAATTTTCGGATACCTTCTCGATAAAAATTAATATGCTTTTGTGCCTCTTGTCCAATAGGTACCAATCTTTCTTTATCTCCTTTTCCGATCACTTTAATCAACCCTAAATCAAAATAAATATTGGAAAGTCGTAAATTAATCAATTCAGATACCCGCAGCCCACAAGCATAAAGTGTTTCTAACATAGCCCGATTACGAACGCCATGCGGATGACTCAAATCGATGGTTGCGAGCATCGCTTGTATTTCCTCGTAGTGCAGTACTTCAGGTATTTTTCGACGCAAGCGTGGCCCTTCCAACAAAGAGGTTGGATCATCAGCAATAATATCTTCAATTAGTAAATATTTATAAAAAGCTTTAAGGCCAGAAATTAATCGTGCTTGTGAATTGGCTTCTAATCCCATTTTATTAATCCAAAAAATAAAATCTTCTAGTTGAGCCGTGGTCACTTCTCCAGGACTGATGGTAATTTCTTTGATAGTAAAATAACTAATCAGTTTTTCGACATCACGTAGATAGGCAGCCACCGAATTTTGAGATAAGGTACGCTCCAAAAGAAGATAAGATTTAAAAGCTTTGAGGGTGGTATCCCAGTTCATATCGACTTTTTTAGCAATTAATAACTGCAAAATACAGCTAAATAAGGAAGTAGAGATACCATAATCTTAATATATACATGCAAATCAGGAGTTAAAATTTAATTTAAAACCAAAGCTAGCTTAATAAAGGGCTTTTGGCATTTAGCTTTTTGCTTCACTCTATCGCGATAGAAGAGGGCAAATAGCCAAAAGCTAAGAGCAAATAGCTAAAAAACAAAGTCAATTAAAATGATCTAGTCAATAATTTTGATTTTAGTTAGTTTTTAAACCCTGATTCGCATCTATACACAGAATTTAAAAATAATTCTGTATTTTTATACTGAGAATTTAAACAAGCACTGAACAATTGTGAAAATTGTTTGATAAAAAACAAACGAACCGAGAACAACTATTATATTATGAGGACTTTATCTTTAATAATAACCTTTTTATTATTGACGGGCTGGATTGCAATTGCGCGATACGGTTATATCTGTGTTATCTTACAAGAATGTGAGGTTCAAGATCATGTCCCAATGGAAAGACCCAACGAGGCGCCACGCGCCAAGACGCTAATGATCCGTTATAACGACACCGTTATTCTCAAAGATTACGAGGAATTTAGCTTTTCAGATGGAGCAGTCCTACCTGAGGCTCATCCAGACAATGATCGTTTACTCAATGACCTATCTACTTATTTGATCAATAATCCTCAAAGACAAGTGAAAATTTATGGTCACTACCGAACATCTGAAGCAGATCTAAAGAGTGGTCTTTTTGAAAACATAGGATTGGCCAGAGCAAATGCTATTCGACAAGAATTAATTAGTCGTGGTATTAAAGAAGATCGAATGGCACTGGATTACGAAGAGACTAGTGGGGAAATTTTGGGTCGACCTATTTCTTTTGAATTATCAGGTGAAGACAAAGATAATGAAACATATAAACGTGTTTTATTTACTTTTAAGGACATGACCTTTTCCAATGCTAATTTTGCCATTGACTCTGAAGAATTTCGTCCCAGCGCACAGTTTCTAGTTTATGCAGATTCTCTTAAGACCTTTCTTTCAGAAAATAGAAATCAATCTATCCGTATTATTGGACATACGGATGATGATGGGAATCCGCTTTACAACGAAAGTCTTGGCCGTAAAAGAGCCAATTCGGCAAAAGCTTTTTTAAAGAAAATGGATATCAAAAATAAAATTTTAATTTCCTCAAAAGGAGAAAGTCAACCCGTGGCACCTAATACAACAGAGGCCAATAAACAAAAAAACAGACGGGTTAATTTTTTATTAAAAAAATAATACAATGGATAAATTGAAAGATTTCTTTACACGCTTATTTCTCAATACTGATAGTCAGGATAGCATGATGGCTTGGATTATTTTAGGCGTAACTGCTTTATTGGGATTGTTTTTTGGATGGCTGCTACGAAGTGGAAAAGTCAAACGATTGAAAAATCAACTAAACACATCTGAACAAAAGTATAAATTACTACATGCAGAAAATGCAGGACTCGAAGATCAGTTTAAACAACAAACAGAGATCATCCAAGAAAAAACAACTCGGATTGAGACCATGGAAACCAACATGCAATCTTACGAGCAAAACCAATTTAAACTCCGTAATAGTTTAAAAAGTGCACAAGACCAAGTAGAGCAACTCAATAAAGCACAGTTATTATCCGGTGAATCTTCTACTTCTTATGAAGATAAAATTTCCGCTATGGAAAATCAAACCGCTAATTACGAAACGAAGCTGCACGAAAGCGCTCAAACCATTGAGCAATTACAAGCGCAACTCCAAAAATATGAATCAGAAAACAAACAAGTGGAAGAAGAACTAGAACGATTAATGGACAATAGTGCCACAATTGCGACACCTTCTGGTTCTAATATCCAAACTGCTTTTTCAAAAATTGATGCACTCGAAAATCGTATCCGACAAATGGAAAACGAAAATCGCGTATTGCAAACTTCTGTTCTAGAAGTAAAAACAGAATCTGGCGAGATGGTAGCCAAAGAAGATCTTAATTCACTGCGCGCTCGGATCAATATCTTATCAGAAGAAAACAAAGATTTGAAAAAACAGGTCACTGGAATACAAGGTTCAGGAATTCCAGAAGTCGATCATCGCAGAAGACTCGCAGAACTCGAAAGAGAAAATGAACGTCTTCGTAGTCAAATGTCTAACGGTAATGGACTCGCAGCCGGTTCATTCGTCAATCCTAACATTCCAACGACCGATCCAACACCTGAAATAGAGCCGATTCTTTCCGAAGATGAAGTAACCGATGAGGTGGATCGACAACAAGTTGAACTACTCAAAACACAAAAATCTCAATTTGGCGTCATGGGCGATCGCATCGAAGTAGCAGCAATCGAACAACCTCAAAGTTATAGTAGAGATGACTTGACCAAAATCGAAGGAATTGGTCCTTTTATTGAGAAAAAATTAAATGAAGTAGGAATCGTTTCCTATAAGCAACTGGCCATTATGGATCAGTCAGAAATTAACCGCGTAACCTCTGCTATTCAGTTTTTCCCTGGTAGAATCGAACGGGATAATTGGGTAGGACAAGCAAAAGGATTAACGGATTAATTTTATTAATCCGTTTTGATAAATCAAAAATGTGTGAAGTTTTATCGGATAAAACTTCACACATTTTTAATTAAATACTAGTCGTATTCCCTACATATATCTCCATTTTAATAAAATAACTAAACTTAAAAGCCATAACTTGCGTTCAAACGGAGAAGTTGAA
>JALZUU010000785.1 GCA_023300665.1 Saprospiraceae bacterium
ACTTTCTACCACCAGAACTATGAAGTTTGGCAAGGACGGGTTAATCATTTTAAATTAAAAAATGATGCGGCTAATACTTTTACGTTATTAAAGCAACGACCTGGGCTTTTTGCACGCTCATTATTTTCGACCATGCTGTGGTTTGGTTATAAAGAAACGCTTGGACATTTTAAGCAAATTTTGGATCAAGTGCCTGCTCGTTTGGTTTACACTTTGAATATGTATGCGGATATTTATTTTACAAAAAATGCTGCTCGTTCGGTGAAACCTCTGGGAGGTGTAAATAAGATGATTCCGGTCAATAAGTTGGTAAATCTTTATAATGATGAGCAACTGACAGAGATGAAAGAAGCGCTTCAGAATTTGACATTATTAAAAATTGAGCAGCGTTTTTTGGCGGAGAAAAATGATCTTCGATCCATTTATATCGACCAAGCTTTGTATGCTATTCCGATCGCGATTAGCGATCGTAGTCAGCAGATTCAAGACTTACCCGAAGCGCTGATGGGAACTAAGTTTCCAGTAGAAGGCGATACGGTTCGCTTATTTATGCAATGGGGAGCGGGTTTACCTGCACAGAATTTAGATATGGACTTGAGCTGCTCGGTAGCTTACGCAAATCGAACTGAATTTTGTTCGTATTCTAAATTGACAATTGCTGGATGTCAGCATAGTGGAGATATTTTGTCTATTCCTGAAAAAGTGGGAACCGCAGAATATATTGATCTAAACTTGTCGCAGTTGGAGATACTGGGTGCACGTTACGTCACCTTTACTTGCAATGCTTATAGTAATGGTAGCTTATCTCCTAATTTGGTAGTAGGTTGGATGAATAGTAAATCACCGATGAAGATTTCGAAAAGAGGTGTAGCTTATAATCCAACTTCTGTTCAGCATCAGGTTCGGATCAAAGGTGGACTAGCCAAAGGAATGGCTTTTGGCGTACTAGACGTAGCAGCGCGTTCTATTCTTTGGTTAGAAATGGACTTCGGTGGACAGATTGTACAGGAAATGTCTGTAGAAATGGTGGAAACCTTTTTACAGAAATTAGAAGCCAAACTAAAAATTGGAGATCTTTTAACTTTAAAAGCCAAGTGCCAAGCGTTAAATGTGGTCACCGACCCGACTATAGCAGACGAAGTTTATGATGTAAAGTGGGCTTGTAATACTGCGGCAGTCAGTGCACTTTTTCTAGGCAACTAGATTAACATAGTCTGCAATACAAAAGCTGTCTACGTAAATAAAAACGTAGACAGCTTTTTTATTTTTAAATACCTTTTTATAAATTGTTTCTTATCTTAGCCTATCAATCTAAGTAAACTATCCTATGAGTAAACAGACAACGGAACGCAAACCCAAAAAAAGGCGTAAAAAGAAAAAAGAAAAGAAAATTTCTTATACTAGAAAACCAGATGATCTCACCCTCGATCAATGGCAAGCTGCTCTTCGCAAGCAATTTGGTAAACAAATAAAGTTTAAGTTAACAAACCTTGGCGAGCATCCTATTTTTTCGGATTTTTTGATCCAAAATCCTGAAACAGGTAGCCAATATAAGATCGCCATTCGTAGCCAAGATGATAGCGGCAATTTTTGTGGTTGTCTTGATTTTAAAACCAACCAACTAGGAACCTGCAAGCATTTAGGATATGCTCTAAATAAACTTCCTCGTAAACGAGGCTATCGAAAAATTTTTAACGCTGGCTATCAGCAATCTCATTCTTCTATTTTTCTAGACTATCGGAAAGATCGAGTAATCAGAATGAGCATTGGAACAAAAAATACAAAAAAATTTCAAGCACTAAAAAGTAATTATTTTACAAAAGATGAAATTTTAAGTCAAAAAGGTTATCTAAATTTTGAAAAACTACTTGAAAGTGCGCGGTCTATCAGTGATGATTTTCGTTGTTACGACGATGCCTTAGAATTCATTTTAGAAACAAGAAGTAGACTTAAGCGATTAACTAAAAACAAAAGATTATTCAAAAAAGGAAAAGATTCACCTCTATTTAATTCTTTACTAAAAATAAAATTATACGATTATCAAAAATCAGGTATGCAATTCGTTGTTAATGCTGGCCGAAGTTTATTAGCTGACGACATGGGTTTAGGAAAAACCGTGCAGGCCATAGCGGCAGCAGAATTTTACAAAAAATATTATACCATTGGTCGAGTAATTATTGTTTGCCCTACTTCTTTGAAATATCAGTGGAAAAGTGAAATTGAAAAATTCACTAATTCTACGGCACACGTAGTAGAAGGCAATGTTTTAAAGCGCCAAAAACAATATCGAGAAAATGAGGACTTTTATCTAATACTTGGATACCGTATGGCAGCCAATGATCTAAAGTATATCAATCAAATGGAACCAGATTTGGTAATTTTAGATGAAGCGCAACGTATCAAAAATTGGAAAGCAAAAACCAGTATTGCCATTAAAAAAATAAAATCTCCTTATGCTATAGTATTGACAGGAACTCCGATTGAGAATAGACTTGAAGAATTGTATTCCATTATGCAATTTATTAATCAGTTTAAGCTTGGACCACTTTATAAATTTTTGGATCACCACCAAATCACTGATCCTCAATCAGGAAAGATTATTGGATATACCCATCTAAAAGAAATTAGTAAAGTTCTTTCAGATACATTAATCCGAAGAACCAAAGCACAAGTGCTCCGACAAATACCTAAACGACAAGACAAGGTATTATTGGTTCCTATGACGGAAGAACAACGGGAAGTACACGATGAACAAAAAGATTTGGTAGCTCGACTAGTAGCCAAATGGAGAAAATATAATTTTTTGAGTGAGCCAGACCGAAAACGATTAATGAGTGCACTCAGCAAAATGCGAATGGTTTGCGACAGTACTTATGTAGTTGATCAAGAGACGCGTTTTGATACTAAAATAACTGAATTGATTTGTATTCTAGAAGAATTTTTCTGTAATCCAGGAGAAAAAGCAGTTATTTTTAGTCAATGGGCAAGGATGAATAATATTGTTGCACGAGAACTTGAAGACCGAAATATGCCTTACCAATATCTTCATGGTGGCGTTCCTAGCAAAAAGCGACAAGCATTATTAGATAATTTTCGAGATGATCCCGAGTGTCGAGTATTTTTATCGACCGATGCTGGTGGTGTAGGACTCAACTTACAATCAGCCTCACTGGTTGTAAATCTAGATATACCGTGGAATCCTGCCATCTTGGAGCAGCGAATTGCGAGAGTATATCGAATGGGCCAGAAGCGTCCAGTTCAAGTTATCAATCTAGTAGCAGCCCATACCATTGAGCATCGAATGCTTGGCGTTTTAAAATTTAAAAATGCTATGTTTAAAGGAGTTCTTGACGACGGTGAAGATGCGATATTTTTATCTCAGTCTAAATTCTCAAGTTTTATGGGAAAGATCGAAGACTTAACTGAAAACGACCAAATTCAATCACCTCAAACTCCCTCAACCGATGCTTCGATGGAGGAGATCAAAAAAGAAATCGCGGAACAACAAATACCTGATAAAGAAAATCTACAAAAGGAAACAGCTTTTTCTCAAACTCCTAATTCAGAAGAAGTCGACAAACCAGAGACGTCTGGTCAGTCTAGAATCGCTACCGATCCACAAGAAATATTACAACAAGGAATGGCATTTTTTCAAGGAATGGCAAACGTTTTACAAAATCCAGAAAAGACGGCTGATTTTATAAAAAACATTACAGAAAAAGACGAACAATCTGGACAGACTTTTATTAAAATTCCGGTTACTGATGAAAATTTCTTACAAAACGCACTCAACATGGTAGGACAGTTTTTCAAAAAATAAAAAAACGCTTGTCTAATTTTCAGAAGAATTAGACAAGCATTAAAACTTAGAATCGCTTAAAGAAGCAGCTAAATATTATTCCTTTTTTGACTCTTAGCAACAACCACTACCCGGCGTACAACTTCCTTTTGCTTGCACTAAATTTGTTACTACTGTCGGTAATCCACAATTTTCTAAAGCCAAACAAGCCGTTTGTTTATTGGTCAATAGGAAATTTCCATCTTTAAATTCTAGGCCAAATTTTCCGATGGTACCAGCTTGGTATTCCACCTCTACCTCAAGATCTTTCAATCCTAATTTTGATTCTGCGAGCGTGATAATTCCTAAAAGCTTTTCAGTACTCAGTCTGTGGTCATAGTCGTCGGCTTCCCAAAGTTGTAGGCTAGCGGCTTTTTCTTCACGTACTTTTCCTCCGCAATCAATAAAATTTTTCGTTATCACTCCAACTTCCGTAATATGGAAATGAGCAGGAATTGTTTTGCCATCAGGCAAATAAAAATGTAACTGATCGATACCAGTCAATTCTTTTTTTAAATCAGATATTTTCATTATAAATTTATTTAAGAAGTTGTTCAAAAATTTAGCAACAATTATTTGCGGAGCTTATTTTCTTAAAAAAACTAAAAAATTGCTCTCTTATTATTTTCCATCTATCAACGTCTAGACAATAACACATCTTTGTTCCTGCTACAGTCCCTTTGATTAATCCTGCTTGTTTTAGTTCTTTTAGATGCTGTGAGATTGTCGGCTGTGAAAGTCCAATCTCCGCTACTAAATCCCCACAAATACAGGTTTTGGCCTCCGTTAACTGCTCCAGAATCGCAATTCGCGCTGGATGTCCTAAGACTTTTGCCAGCACCGCCAATTCGTTTTGTTGATCTGTATATAAACTTGTTTTTGTAAGGCCCATAATTTTAATCATTAAATTACTATATCGCAATATACCAATAAATATCAAAAATAATCTATTTTGTCCAAAAATTTCTTCATTTCCTCCAAAATAAGTATCTTTGCACCAATTCTTATCAAAAGAATTAAATCCCCTCTCAAATAAATACTTTTCAGTCATACCTATTTTCCACAATCACTCTTAAATACTTTATATTTATTCCCCAAAGATGACTATTTTATATACTAAATAGTATGTGATGTAGACTTATTGAAATTCCCCACTTCAATAAAGAGAATAATCTTTTACATAGATTTTGCCAAAAAGCAAAAAAAATCAGCGTAGTAGAATACAAAATTATCCAGTATAATTTTGCAGATTCCTATGCCTCGCTGAATGAATTTCCTTTTGCATCAAGCCATTAACCACCACGCTTTAAACCCTCTAGTAATGAGAATTTTTACTTCTATTTTAACTTTTGCCTGCCTACTTTTTCATCTAAGTAGCGCTGCACAAATTTCTTATGTTGCTCCTGCTGGTACGGGAGATGGCACCTCATGGGATGATGCCTCAGGTGATCTACGTGGCACCTTAGCTACGCGTTCATCAGGAGATGAAGTATGGGTTGCTGCCGGCAGTTATTTTCCGGACACAACCGATCGTGAAGCTTCATTCGTTATTCCATCAGGAGTAGAAGTTTATGGTGGATTCAACGGCACCGAAACCAGTCAAACAGAACGAGATCCCCTGATCAACCTTACAGTTTTGAGTGGGGCAATTAATTCAGCTAATGATGATGATAATAGTTACTCAGTAGTACGAACCACCAATGTTAGTGCGACTACCCTACTTGATGGATTTATAATTGAATACGGTACCGCCAACGAAGATGGTGGAGGTTTTGATAATCCTGATAGCGCAGGAGGTGGTTGGTATAACTTGGCTACGAATGGAGGTGAATCCAGTCCAACAATCAATAATTGTATTTTTAGAAATAATTTCGTTTTTGGTTTTGGAGCAGGATTATGCAATATCGCTGATTTTGCTATTTGTAATAGCCTTATCAGTAATTGTGTTTTTGAAAATAACCTTGCTGATAATGATGGAGGAGGAGTATACAATAGTGGTAAGATAGGTGGTAATTGTAATCCACAAATAGTTGATTGTACTTTTGATAGCAATACGGCTAATAATAGTGGCGGTGCAATTTTCAATAATGGTCAAAATGGTATTTGTAATCCAATTATTGATCGTTGTCAAGTTCTTAATAATTATTGCGGCTATGCCGGTGGTGGAATTTATTCTTTTGGAAAAGACGGTGCAGCTGATGCACAAATTAGCAACTGCTTGATTGTAAACAATGTTGCACAATTCGGTGGAGGTGGTGTTTACAATCTTGGAAATGGAACTGGTTCTGCTAGCCCTACGGTTATCAATTGTACTTTTACCCTTAATTCGTCTATTGTTGGTGGAGCCATGTATAATAATGCTGGTGACATAAATGGAACTGCTAGTCCTAACATCATCAACTGTATATTTTGGAATAATCCGGTATCTTCAGGTGGTTCTGTTTTTCGAGCCAACTATGGTAAACCTACTATTTCTTATTCTATTGTAGATGTGGCGACTTGTAACGACCTAAATAGTGGTAGTGGATCAGAGGTAAATTGTGGTCCTGGAATGCAATACAACATGGATCCTAACTTTACGCCCACCTATGGAATTCCTGTAGGTTCACCAGCCATCAATACAGGTAATAATGCCCTTGTTAATTTATTGGAATTATCTCTTGACCTAAATCAAGATGTTCGTATTCAAAATACCCTTGTTGACCTAGGAGCTACTGAAACGTTTTCGCCCAACTTAGACACAGATAATGACAGCATCATAGATGATCTTGATAATTGTCCTACCATTGCCAATACAGATCAGCTTGATCTTGATATGGATGGCTTCGGCGAAGTTTGCGACTGTGATGATACGGAAGCATTGGTCAATGATAACGCTATCGAAATTTGTGATGGATTAGACAATAATTGTGATGGAATTATCGACGAAGGATTTGATCAAGATGGAGACGGATTTAAAGTTTGTGAAGGAGACTGTGATGATACAGATAATACAATTTATCCTGGGGCTATCGAAATTTGTGATGGCATTGATAATAATTGCAATGGCTTGCTTGATGAAGGAGCTGAACCTATCGCACGATATCCAGACATGGATGGTGATCTGCTTGGCGATGCCAACGCTGAACCTTCTTATGATTGCCCACCACTAATTGGATACGTCATTGACAATACAGACTGTAATGATAATAATCCATTTTTTCCACAACTATCTGGTACCCTCTGTAATGATGGTAATCCAAACACCACTGGTGATATGATTCAAGATGATGGTTGTACTTGTCTTGGAATACCTGGAACTAGCGGATACTGTATCACCATCGGAATGCAACCTTGGATTGAATGGATTGACAGTGTTGGTTTTGGTGATATTCAAAATAGTTCATTCAAAGAACAATACGCTGATTTTACGGCACTTAGCACAACTGTTTCCATCGGAGATGCTTTTCCAATTGCAATACAAGCCAATTTTGCCTTTCCTCATTTTGATGAGTACATTCGTGTTTGGATTGATTTCAATCAAGACTCAGACTTTGAAGATGATGGAGAATTGGTTTTAGAAGCTATTCATACTACAGGACCGGACGGAACATTACCGCCTCTTTTAACCGGAGACATAGCCATTCCTACTACTGCAACACTTGGACCTACTCGTATGCGAATTAGTATGACACGAGAAGCCTATGCTGATCCTTGTGAAAGTTTTGAGTTTGGGGAAGCAGAAGATTATTCAGTTGAGATAATAGACAATGGCCCAGTCTTAACACTCGACTGTCCAACAGATCAGACTTTAACCACCGAAATAGGCACAACATCTATCACTGCAACTTGGGATATCCCAACACCTAGTACTACTTGTCCAGACGGGACAACTACTATTTTACAAACCGCAGGTCTCGCAGCAGGTGGTGAGTTTCCTATTGGTATCCATACTATTTCTTACGAAGCAACCGACGATTGTGGAAACATCGAAACTTGTTCTTTCACCATCAATGTTATCGACGGTGGCTCAGGAGTAATTACTTTAAACTGTCCGTCTGATCAAACACTCACAACTCCTGTAGGCGCAACATCCATCACTGCAACTTGG
>JALZUU010000786.1 GCA_023300665.1 Saprospiraceae bacterium
TGTCCTGATTCAGATAAAGATGGTATTTCAGATTTAAAAGATTATTGTCCTTTTCTAAAAGGAACTCTATCCAACAATGGTTGTCCTGAAATGAATAAAGTGGATCACCAAGATTTTCTAAAGAATAAATCTTTCAATCTTATCGTAGAATTCGATACAGACAAATCAGACATCAAAACGTTTTTTAACAAAAGATTAGATATGGCCGTAGCGCTTTTATTAGAAAACCAAACAGCCAAAGCATTTATTTCTGGACATACAGATAATGAAGGGGACCAAGTTTATAATTTTAAATTAGGAGAACGAAGAGCCAATAACGTGATGGATTATCTAATAAGCAGCGGGGTTTCTATTCATCAAATATCTATTATTTCTTTTGGGGAATCAAAACCCATTGAACAAAATAGAAGCGATTATGAAAAGGCAAAAAACCGAAGAGTTGAAGTAGAAATATATAAATAAGGGGAATTTTTATTTTGCAGTTTTCGACACATATTTTCGACCTGATCCCATGACGATGTTCTGAACTTGATTCGGAAAAGATCACCGTAGTTAGCCGAGATTCGAGGTCCGTATTTGATCGATCCCATAAGGATCGCAGTATTTTTTGATGAGAGGATTAATAAAACAAATGTATCAATTTTGATAAAAAATAATTAATGAAGCGATTTAAGAATGTTCACAAAAGATGACGATAAGTGCCTGCCTGCCAAAGGCGCGAAGGCAGGCTTCATTTTTAAACAGCTTCAATTATAAAGGTACATTCATATTTTTCACAGAGGTTTTTTTAGGACGTCTCCGTAATATTTACGGAGGCGTATTTTATTTTTCTAGGTGTAAAATTTGATTTAATTCTTTTTTCAATAAAGGATAAACCATTTTTGAATCACTTTTTAATTTTCGTATTTTGGTGGTAATTTCTTCTTCAGAAAATTCATTTATTTTAATAGATTTTTCAATATAAAGTGCATTTTCTTTTTGAACTTTCAAGCCAACCATCATATAGTTTGTTTTGATTCGGTGGGCAATATTAGCAATGTTTTCCCAATTTTTATTTTCTAATGCTGCCTCCAGTTGCATGATGGCAGCTGGAATTTCTTTTAAGAAAATTTCAATCATTTCTTTAACAAAGGATTGATCTCCTTTAGACATTTCATTTAAATAGCTAAAATCTAAATTAATAATTTCTTTTTTAGAAACTTGCTCGTAAGATTCCGTCTGAAGATTTTCAACTTCTAGATTCAACCATTTCCCTAACTGGACTTTTAGTTGTTTTGGAGAAAAAGGTTTTGTGAGAAAATCGTTCATTCCTGATTCCAATGCTCGATTTTTTTCATCCAATAAAGCCGCTGCGGTTAAAGCAATGATGACGGCATCTTGGTTTTTATTTTCTGAATTTTCTCGAATTTTTCTGGTGGTTTCACAACCATCCATTTCTGGCATATGAATATCCATCAAAATAATATCAAACTTTTTTTGGCTGGTTTTTTCAAGGGCTATAAATCCATTTGAAGCGATTTCAAAATCACAATTCCAAAGTTCTAGAATCTTTTTTATTAATTTTTGATTCATCAAATTATCTTCCACCACCAGAATAGAAGTATCCTTTATAATTTCAGAAATTTGATTTTCAGAATCTTCTTTAATAGATACCTCTGTTTGCAAAACACCCGAATCTTTAAACGGCAAAACAATATTAAACACGGAGCCTTCTCCTTCAATACTTTCTACTTCAATAGAACCACCTTGCAGTTCTACTAAATTTTTGACGATGGTTAACCCAAGCCCAGTGCCGCCAAATTTCCGAGTAATTTTTACGTCTGCCTGTTTAAAATTTTCAAATATTTTATCAATACTATTTTTATCAATACCAATCCCCGTATCATGAACCTGAAATTGAATGATGTATTGTCCACCAGTAGCAGCTACCAATTTGGCTTTAACACCGATGGTTCCTTTATTGGTGAACTTACTAGCATTTCCCAAAAGATTGGTTAAAATTTGGTTGAGTCGCACAGAGTCACCAATTAGATGATTTTTGATTTTAGAATCTAAATCCAATACGACACTGATGGGTTTTTCTCTAACTTTAAATTGGAAAGTTTGTTGTAAAGATTTCAACAATTCAAGTAGATTAAAAGTACGTTGCTCAAATTCTATTTCGTTGGCTTCAATCTTGGACAAGTCTAAAATATTTGAAATAATCCCCATTAAGCTATCCGCAGAAAATCGTAAAGAATCCAAATATTCTTTTTGTGCTTCGGTAGGATTTGTCTCATAAAGTAAATGCGTCATCCCGATGACGGCATTCATTGGCGTACGAATTTCATGACTCATATTGGCTAAAAATTGTTGCTCAGCCAATTGTGCTTGTTCCGCTTCTTGTTTAGCAGAAATCAAATCTTGTTCTGCCTTTTTCCGATCTGTAATGTCTCGAATAAAACCACTAAAAAAATATTTTCCATCCATTTTGATCGGAGAAATACTTAATTCAATTGGAAACTCTCTACCACCTTTATCAAAACCTGTTATTTCAATTCGCTTATTAAGGACGGGCCCTTCTCCTGTTCTTAAAAAATGTTTCATACCTCGTGCATGGGCTGCTCGATGCTGAGGAGGAACGATAAAATCGCCCATATTTTTTCCCATGGTTTCTTCGTGGGTATATCCAAAAATTCTTGTCGCTTGATCACTCCATGCAATCACATTTCCCGCTGCATCAATATTAATAATTGCATCAAGCGAAGCATCAATAATTTTCCGAAGCATGACTTCGCTTTCTCGTACCTTAATTTCAGCGAGTTGTTCCGTCGTAATATCTGTGATCGCGCCCATTGTACCAATGATCTCACCTTGTGGATTTTTGTAGGGAGAAGCTTTGATTCGTCCCATCCATTTTGCACCTGATTTATGAATATGTTCTACCGCATAATCATTGGAATGGCCTTTTTTTAATTGTTCAATATTCTGTTTAATGCTTTTAGTTTCTTCAGGGCTAACCAATAATTCTGAAGCAACTTCCCCTACTAATTCTTTATTCGAATATCCGGTTAAAACCTCCATCCGTTTGTTTACAAAAGTAATTTTTCCATCTAAGTCTGTCAAAATAATTCCTTCTGAAAGATTCTGCACCACAAATCGATGTTTCTCCTGACTTATTTTTAGCGCTTGCTGAACAAACTGTTTTTGGGCTTGTTCGATCATTAAACTTTCATGTGCGATACAGCCTTTAAGGAGTAAACCAAATTTTTTAATCACCTCAATTAATTGGTTCGCTTCCGCCTCTTCATTTCCGTTAACTTCAGTTTTATATAATTTTAAAAATCCAATATCCGCTAATTTAAATATTCCATAAATCCCGCCTTCAATCTCTTTTTCTTGTACATAATTTTTAAAATTAGGATGATCAAAAGAGACAAGCAATTTATCTTTGGTAGCTATTTTTTTCCAAATAAAATGATCTTGATCAATGGACTTAGCATCCACTATATTGGAAGGGGCTTCATAAATTAGGTTTATTTTAGATTCCTCTTTTATCCAAACGCTAGCATAATTTAATTTTTTTCTATTGATTAGAATATTTAAAAATTGCTGACAATTTTGTCGCATGTTTAGCGAATTACCAATCGAAAGTGATAGTTCATATAACAAAGCAATATTCTGAATAGTAGATGTATTTTCTTTCATTATCAAAGGTTTAAATGAGAGATGAAAATGTTAAAGAGGGATCCTGCTATAATAGAAGTTCGTTACCTAACTCATTGAGAGTTCTTTTTCTTCTTTTAACATTCTGTAAATAGTTGATTTTCCGATATCTAGTTTTCCAGCTACCTTATCAATATCATTATCATATTTTTCTAAAAAATGGGTAACAATCATCTTCTTGTACAGCTCCATGGTCATTTCATCCGCTAAGAAGTTCGCCCCTTTTTTAGGACTATTAAATCGAATATCGGTTTCATTTATTTCGTTTTCATTCGTTAAAACAGCAGCCAGGTCCATGATGGCTTTTAGTTCTCGAACGTTACCTGGAAAAGCATAATTGAGTAATTTATTTTTTGCTGATTTTGAAATTTTTAGAGCGGGAAGATTATTGTTTTTAATAAAACTTTTCAAAAAGAAATTTGCCAACAAAATGATATCATTGCCTCGATCTCTCAGCGGCGGTAATGCGATGGGCAATCCCAATAATCGATAAAATAAATCTTCTCGGAAATTACCTTCGCTCACTTCATCTTGTAAATTTCGATGTGTAGCCACAATCACGCGAGCATCAAAAGCAATTGGTTTTTCAGCTCCTACTCTATGTATCTCTCGCTCCTGTAAGGCTCGTAATACTTTAGCTTGTAAATTGATATCCATCTCTCCGATTTCATCTAAAAACAAAGTCCCTTTATTTGCCATTTCAAACATTCCTCGCTTTCGAGTATTTGCCCCGGTAAAAGCACCTTTCTCATGACCAAACAATTCACTTTCTAATAAATCTTTTGGAATCGCACTCATATTAACCGCGACAAATGGTTCTTTTTTTCGAGACGAATTATAATGAATACTTTTTGCAATCACTTCTTTTCCCGTTCCAGTTTCTCCCGTAATAGAAATCGTGATATTGGTTTTTATGGCTTTTTCTAACAAAGAAAATACTTGCTGCATCGGTTTACTATCGCCAATAATACTTTTATCAACTTTATAATTAATTTCTAATTCTTCTCGTAAAGTGTTTACCTCTGCCTTTAATTGGTTTTGCTCCTTTGCCCGATTAATTGCGTGTAATAACCGATCATTGGTTTCACTATCCTTCGTGATATAGTCAGCCGCTCCTTCTCTCAGTAATTTTACAGCAGTAGATACATCCTGTTGACTCGACAAAATCAACACAGAAATATCTTTGTTATAATCTTTGATTTTTCTTAAAACTTCCTCTCCGGTCATATCTGGTAAAGAATAATCCAAGGAAACAATCGAAGGGTTAAGGTGAAGATTTTGCAAACATTCCTGACCAGTAGCAAAAATATGAACTTGGTGATCAGGGTTTAATTCCATCACGTATTTGACCAACCGTTGATACATCGGGTCGTCTTCCACAACAAAAATACAAGTAGGTGAAAATTTAGATTTCATAGGTCTTTATGATTTGGGGTGATTAGAAAAGTTGAATAAATAACCTACCTATCATGCTTCTAATTCTATGCCAAAATTCCCAAAATGAGAAATCATTCTACTTTTTAGAACGAATAAAAAAACAAAACAACATGTAAACACCTAATAATCAATATTTTAATAAAAAAAATTTGAATGGCACTTTTACTGCGTATTAGATATTGCCGACAATAATTAAATATCTAGTAACCAACATCGAAAGATGTACTTAAAAAATAGCCATGTTCAGAGTAGTAACTTTTCTTCTCCTAATCGCTTTATTATCTTCTTGCCAAACCTCCCAACCTTTATTCAGTAAATTAGATAATCTGGTCTTAAATGATTCACTATCCTTGCAGTTGATGAAAACAGTTGAACCTGTTTTAAAATCAGGGGATAAAATAACCATGAGTATTTGGAACCATGACGATCTAAGTATTGGATCGGTCAACAGTGTTTACACTTCAAATAAATCTACTGGAAAATGGTTGCAATTAGATGATGAAGGAAAAGTAAATTTGCCAAAAATTGGACGAACTAAAATAACTGGATTGACGGTAAAAGAAGCCAATTATTTTCTAGAACAAGCATATGCTAGTATCTTAAAAGATCCAATTATCAACATTCGTGTACTCAATCATTTTGTCACCGTACTTGGTGAAGTCAATCATCCAGGAAGATATAGTTTGGATAATGAAACAGTTTCGATAGTAGAAATATTAGGGGAAGCAAAAGGCTTAACAGCTTATTCAAAAAACGAAGCTATAGAATTAATAAGAATCGTAGAAGGACAATCCATTAAGTGGCAGATGAATCTCACCGACCTCGCCAGCTTACCTTCTCAAAATATCATTCTCCAACCAGATGATATTATTCACGTAGGAGCAACCGGCGCAAAAGCCAATGATAGAAACTTAGGAAAAGCAAGTTTGATTACCAGTATTGTAACTGGTGTCGCAGTTATTATTTCTGTTTTTGTAAAATAAATTTTCCTAAAAAAATCTATCATGAAAAAAGAGTATCAAACACTTATCGTCCCCATTTTAAAAGGTTTACCGATGATCATTCTGCTATTAATTGGTGCCATTATACTGGCTGCTAGATTAGTGGTTTATACCGTGCCAGAATATCAATCTACTGGATCTATTAAAATTGACAATCGTAATATTAATCTAGGAGATCTAGCGATTTTTGAAGAAGAAGGACGAACAAAGGGAGCTACCTCGGTAGATTTTTTAACAGAAGTAGAAATATTTAAATCAAAAAAATTGAAGGAGTTAACGCTACGGAAATTAAATTTTGAATTAGAGATTTTTAGAGAAGGGAAAATTAAAACGATAGAACTATATAAAAACAGTCCTATTAATCTTAGTTATAAAATAATAAATGAAGCGGCTTATGATCAAATTTATTATTTAAAATATTTGGGAGCAAATCAGTTTTTATGGAGTAAAAACAAGGAGCAATTTGACCTTAGTAATCAATTAATTTTAGGAGACTCTACTAAAATGAAAGGATTTAATTTAGTGATTAATAAAAATGATACTATTCTTTCAGAACATCCTTCCAGTCTACGTGAAAATGATATTTTCTCTTTCCGTATCAATTCCCTAAAGGCACAAGTTGCTGCGGTAAATTCTAGCAATTATTTTGTTAGATCTGTCGATAAAAAAATACAAATTATCAATTTATACTTCCAACATAAAGTCCCTGAAAAAGCAGAGCTTTTCATTAATACTTTGATGAAAACTTATATTGAAAATTGTAAAAACGAACACCAGGAAGAAGCAAATAAAGCATTGTTTTTTATTGATGACCAACTGGCCTTGGTAAAGAAAAAATTACAAAACTCGGAAGGACGTTTAGTAAAATACAAGACCCAAGAAAGCATCATGAATATTAAACAAGAAACCGATGCGATCTTAAAAGAAATGATGCAATTAGAATTTCAAAAGGTAAATTATGCAATGCAAAAAGGAGAATTAGAACGAACTTTTGAACACCTAGCAAACGGAAACGACTTAAGAGATTTTGCACCTAACTTCGAAGCATTAAAAGATCCATTATTTAAAGAAGCATTTTTAAAAGCACAAAATTTAGAATTGGTCAAGCAGGATTTATTGATGAAATATACCGTTCAAAGTGATGAAATACAAAACATAGAATTAAAGATCAACAACCTACGTACTTTTATTCACGAAAGTGTTAAAAACACATTGGAGAATATTATTGCTCGCCAAGATGAGATGACGGGAGCTATTGCAAATATTGGCGCAAATGTCCAAGCTTTTCCAGATAAGGAACAACAAACCATGATCCTCCAGAGATCTGTAAAATTAAACGAACAACTCTATACTTCTTTAATAGAAAAACGAATGGAAATAGCCGTCGCCAAGTCTGCCAATACCGTTTTCCACCAGATAGTAGATCGAGCAGAAAAAAGTAAAAATCCGGTGACGCCAAATACAGCACTTATATATGGAGTGGTTATCTTTTTTGCGCTTTTGATTGGGATTGCCATTTCCTTTCTCAAACATTTATTAACTGCAAAAATTAAAACTAAGAAAGAATTGACACAGCACTTAAACCTACCTTTAATTGGTAGCATTGCTAAGACCAGAAAAAATGAAAATCCAGTTAATAACCTTGGTAATTTATACACTAACTTAGAACTTATCAAAGGGGAAGCAACCAGCCAAAAGAAAGTAAGCACGGTTCTTATTTCTTCTATGCTTGCTGGTGAAGGAAAATCTTTTACGACTAAAAATTTAGCAAAAATCTATGCATCAATGGGAAAGAAAGTATTGGTGATTGATATGGATTTGACCAACAACCAACCAGGAAATTTATTTGGAACAACCAATGATTTAGGTTTGGCTGACCTTCTACGAAAATCCATTACGCCTCATCAGGCCATTTTAAAAACCAATACCAAAAACGTAGACTTCCTTCCCAAAGGAGATCTCTCAAACATCTATTCAGGTATTTTATTCGCTCCTCAAACCAATAAATTTATTGACACACTTAAAGCAGATTATGACCTCATTTTAATCGACGCGCCAGCTATTGGAATGGTCGAAGACGTTACTTTAATGATGAAACAAGTGGACTTTAATCTAGTTATTTTTAGAAGACGGCAAACAAAAATTAAAACTGTTCAATTTGCAAAATCTATTTTAGAAGAACAGAAGATTCCTAATGTATATGCCGTATTTAATGGAGCTAAAACAAATCATCATCAAAAATATTTCAACAAAATTTCAGTTAAACAACAGGTTTGGGATACAGTAGTTTCTATTTTTTAATTGAAGCTATTTAATAATAGTGCGGTAACTTTTAAAAAGTAGATCTAATGCACATTTTTGCTAGTTGGCTGGTTTGCCTGTTGGCTAGTTAGCTTCCCTCTATCGTATTTTACGTTAAAGAGAAGCTAACTAGCTAACCAGCAAACAGGCTAACTAGCAAAAAAACAATCTATTTATCTCAAAAAATACCGAATCATTGATTCTAAAAATTAGAAAAAAGTTTTCATGAAATTAATATCAAAAATAAAGAATACTACTGCACTTTCTAAAGGATTAATTTTCTTAGATCAAGTGATGGTAAGTGGAAGTAATTTCTTATTGGGAATACTATTGGTTCGTTCACTTGGACTAGCAGAATATGGCATTTTTGCACTAGTATGGATGGGCGTTTTATTTGCCTTAGGAATCAATCAAGCTTTTATCACCAAACCTCTTTTATCCATCGCACCTAAACTAAGTGGTAAAGAGCAAAACGATTATTTAGCAGGATTACATACTATCCAATATTTTCTCAGTGCATTATTTTTCGTTATTGGATTACTCCTTTTCGGTGGAGCTAAATTATTTTTTACCAATGATTTTGCTACCTATATCCCATTGGTAAGCATGATTGTTTTTTGTCAAACTATTCATGATTTTTATCGAAAAATTTATCTAATTAAAAATCAGATTACCAAAGTGTTCCTACTAGATGCCACACTCTACCTTGGACAAATATCCGGTATTTTATTGCTTTTAATCTTGGGTGAATTAACTTTAACAATCGCACTTTGGGTAATCTTATGTGTAAATACCCTTAGTATTTTCTTTGGCAATTTTGACCAAGATTTTTCTCTTTTAAATTATAAAAAAATATTGATCAGACATTTTCATTTTTCCAAATGGTTATTGGGCACTTCTATTTTACAATGGCTATCAGGGAACTATTTTATTATTGTTGGCGCAAGTATTTTAGGAACCTCAGCAGTGGGCGCAATCCGTATGGTACAAAATCTGATGGGCTTATGTCACATCTTGTTTTTGGCCATGGAAAGCATTATTCCCATCGAAGCAGCTCGACGATTTCAAGCGGAAGGTGAAAATAGTCTGATTCAATATTTAATTAAAACGACCAAACAATTAAGCCTAGGATTTGGTCTACTTCTGATGATCATTGGTATTTTTTCTAAACCAATTCTAAGTTTAATTTATGGAATTTCTGCTGCTAATTATGCTTATATCGTCCTAGGCTATACCCTACTTTATCTCTTCGTTTTTATCGGACACCCATTTCGATTTTATTTACGGACTATGGAAAAAACCAGTCCTATTTTTTATGCCTATTGCTTCGGCGCTTTATTTAGTTTGAGTTGTGCATATCCGCTACTACAACATTTAGGAATGTATGGATTATTGTTTGGTCTCATTTTTACTCAATTAATAAACATGCTGACCTATTATTTTTTCACGTTAAAGACGAGACATTTTTCAATTTTAAAAGTAAAATAATCCTTATGAAAATCATACACCTAGTACTTGGCAAAGCCAATCCAGAAAGAATGAATGGAGTCAATAAAGTAGCTTATCAATTAGCGACTGCTCAAACAAAATTAGGGCATGAAGTCACTTTGTGGGGAATCGCCAATTCACTTAAAAAAAACTACCCAAAAAGAATTTTTAAAACCCAACTCTTTTTACAGATCAAAAATAAATTGACACTAAATCCAAAACTAAAAGCTGCTTTAAAAACCTTGAAAACGGATACTATCGTCCATCTTCACGGTGCCTTTATTCCAGAATTTTATCAGATCGCAAGACTACTTAACAAAAAAAATATCGAATATATTTATACCCCACATGGTTCTTTGACCGAGAAGGCCATGACAAAAAATAGTGCCGTAAAAAAAATCTATTTTAAATGCTTTGAAGCTAAAATTATTGCCAAAGCTAAAAAAGTACAATTGCTGGGAATCAACGAATTTTCTTATCTAGACAACCTAACAAATAAAGCTTCTAAATGTCTGATTGCCAACGGGCAAGATCTCCAAACAATTCCAAATTACCCTGAAATAAAAAAACAAAATCAATCACCAGTTTTTGGTTTTTGTGGACGCTTAGCGCAATTTCATAAAGGGTTGGATTTGATGTTTTTAGGCTTTAAAAACTATATTCAAAGTGGAGGTCTTGGCACCTTGGAGTTGATTGGTGATGGACCAGATAAAGCCAAATTAACTCAATTGGCAAGTGATTTAGAAATCGCAGATCGAGTAATTTTTCATGGAAAAAAATTTGGTAAAGAAAAATACGACCTACTCCACAAAATGGACGTCTTTTTGCATACTTCTAGAATGGAGGGTTTTCCAACCGCGGTATTAGAAGCCGCCGCCCTAAAAATACCCACCATCACCAGCGAAGCAACCAACATAAACGATTTTGTCAGAAAATATCAAACTGGCTTTTTGTTAAAAGAAAATTCG
>JALZUU010000787.1 GCA_023300665.1 Saprospiraceae bacterium
ACTATCGGACTTGGTGCAATTGCAGCAGCAGTGATGTCTTCGGTTGATTCTTCCATTCTATCAGCATCTTCTATGTCCGGTTGGAATATTTATCGTCCAATCTTCAAACCTGCTATTTCCAGTGCAGGATTAGCTAAGATCATTAAAAGAATTATTGGAATAATCGGTGTTGCAGCAACACTCATCGCGCTACAAGTAGGTAGTGTTTACGAACTTTGGTTTTTATGTAGTGATTTTGTTTATTGCTTATTATTTCCTGCGCTGGTTTGCGCACTTTTTGACCCACGATCAAATCGAACTGGCGCTATTGCTGGTTTTTTAGTCGCAGCAATACTAAGGTTTGGTGGTGGAGATACAACTTTGGGAATTCCGATTTTCTTACCTTATCCTATGATCGAAAATGGAGTAGTTTTATTTCCTTTTAGAACAGTAGCCATGTTGAGTGGATTGGTAACCATCTTCGTGGTTTCTCGATTGACGAACTTTAAGAAATAAAAAATTCCTATTGCACGACCGTTACATCTCCTGATAACACTTGTCTTTCTCCATCAACAAAGCTGACATCTACCATATAAATGTACACCCCAGGTGTAACGATTTCACCTTTAAATTTTCCATCCCAACTAACAATTGATTCGGTCGGTGAAAATCCAGGCATTTCAAAAAGTAAAGCGCCCCAACGATTAAAAACCCGAATAGAATGAATCATTGTAACATTAGGGCCTGGTGATAAAATAAAATTATCATTGATCCCATCTTGATTTGGAGAGAACGCACTTGGAATATAAAACGGACGTTCTTTGGTAACATTTACTTGGATCGTATCGCGAGCTTTACATCCATTTTCATTGATAGCCGTAACGATATAGATATTATTAAAAAATGGTTGAACTTCTGGACGCAAACAAGAAGAATTGTCGCAATTAATACCTGAATCTTCATTCCAGAAAATACTATCAACCGATTCATTGGTCACCACTGGTAAGCTTAGATAAGTCCCAACATTAATCGTCGTGTCATTTGGTAATGAAACAACAAATGGTGGCGGTGCTTGAATCTCAATTTCGTATGGAACCGTACATCCATCTGCATCTTGTACCCAAAGCGTATGTAATCCCGAAGCTAAGTTAGGAAATAAAGCAAAAGACTGAAATGCACCATCATCTATCGCAAAAATGTGTGGACTGATTCCTCCCATTACGGTATTGACTAAAACAGAACCATCCGCTAAATTAAAACAACTCGCATCCGTCACTTCATAATCTACTCCTAAATCCTCTGCATTTGTTACCAACAAAATAATACTATCACAACCCATTTGATTAGAAAATACCAAAGTATCTACACCTAAAGAATCTGGATCACAACTGGTAAAATTAAAATAGATCGTATCAGTAGGCAAAAGCGTTGTGGTCAAAATAACCGTACTATCACAACCATACTGATTAGAAAATGTACTGGTCTCTGTTCCTATTAGATCTGGATCACAAACCGCAACGGTTAGCAAGGTATTTTCAGAACCTCGATATACGGTTTCAGTCACCGTAACCAAACTATCACAACCCGCTTGACTCGATATGACCGTAGTCCTAGAACCCGCTTGAGCAAAATCACAAGTTTCTAAAAATAAGTTGGTCACAACTGGAGCAAAATATTGAATTTCCGTAATTACAGTACTATCGCATCCTCTGAATCCGGTTAAATTTTCAATAAAAATATTAGCTAAACTACTATCACAGGTTACGCTCAATATATTAGTAATATTGGATGCAATATAATTAGCCGTAACCTCAATAATTAAACTATCACAACCATGTTGGCTTTGTAAGGTATCTATGAAAACACCTGCCTGCGTCGAATCACAGGTAATCATTGTCACATTATCAAAAACTGTTGGTGTAAATATATTATTTGTGATAACCACACTATCACATCCCTGATAATTAGTATTTATCTCTATCTGAAGACCAACCTGACTGGCATCACAGGTTTGCCCTGACAACTCTGTTGTATCTGCTTCTACATAGATAAAATCAATCATCGTCGTACTATCACAACCAAAAACATTTACATCTTGAAACATCATTAACCCAGCCTGACTTTCATCACAAGTAACCTCGGTTAGGTTGACCGTATCTGGTGCGATATACGTTACCGTACTTATTATCGTACTATCACAAAAATATTGGTTATCTACCGTCACAGAAAAAACACCCGCCTGACCTTGATCACAAGTCGTTTCAAATAGCTCCGTCGTATCCGAGGCAGCAAACGTTACCGTATTTATAATTGTACTATCGCAAAAATATTGATTGTCCACCGTCACAGAAAAAACACCCGTTTGTGATGGAACACAAGTAGTGGAAAACAACAGCGTCGTATCTGGTGCAATATACGTCACCGTATTTATTATCGTACTATCACAAAAATATTGATTGTCTATTATCATAGAAAAAATACCCGCCTGACTTTCATCACACGTCGTCTCAAAAAACTCCGTCGTATCCGGTGCAATATATGTCACCGTATTTATTATCGTGCTATCGCAAAAATATTGATTGTCTACGGTCATAGAAAAAACGCCCGCTAGGCCTTGATCACACGTCGTCTCAAATAACTCCGTCGTATCTGGTGCGATATATGTCACCGTATTGATTATCGTGCTATCACAAAAATATTGATTGTCTATCGTCGTGAAGAAAACGCCCGCTAGCCCTTGATCACACGTCGTCTCAAATAACTCCGTCGTATCTGGTGCGATATA
>JALZUU010000788.1 GCA_023300665.1 Saprospiraceae bacterium
CATTAGATAAAAAATCAATAAATGGAAAAGTACTTTAATATCTTTATAGACGGTTACAAGAATTATGCTGGTTATCTTTGGAAAGAAATCACCAATCCTCACTTACAAAATTACGTATACTGGTTGATCTTAGTTTCACTATTTTTTTTGATTTTAGAGGTTATTATTCCATGGAGAAAGAAACAATTAGCTTTGCGAAAAGACTTTTGGTTAGACGCTTTCTATATGTTTTTCAACTTCTTTATATTTTCTCTTATTGTTTATAAAGCCTCCTCTGATGTAATCGTAAACCTTTTTAATGATGGGATTAAATATATCACAGGCGGTTTTGATCTGCAAGGCCAAAATCCATTGCGAACATTTCCTTTATGGGCCATCTTATTAATAGGTTTTATTGGAAGAGATTTTATACAATGGTGGATTCATCGTCTTTTACATAAATCTGAGACGCTTTGGGAGTTTCACAAAGTCCACCACTCCGTTGAAGAAATGGGATTCGCTGCTCACTTACGTTTTCATTGGATGGAGAATATTGTCTATCGAGTGCTAGAATATATTCCATTAGCACTTTTAGGAATTGGATTATATGATTTTTTCGTCATCCACCTTTTTACGTTAACGTGGGGTCATTATAACCACTCCAACATTAGCATAAGTGGTTACATTACAGGTGGAATACTAGGAGGATTCATTGGAATTATATTAGCAAATAATTTTCTTGATATACGATTTTTAAGCGAAGTTACCACAATGAATCAGGCGATCGTGATTCTTTCTTCAATAGCCATTGGAAGTTTATTGCTAGGAAAAATAATTAAATATTTATTCAACAGCCCTGAAATGCATATATGGCATCACTCTTATGAATTACCAGAAGATCGACATACAGGTGTTAATTTTGGACTGACGCTTTCTATTTGGGATTACTTATTTAAGACTGCCTATATTCCTCACAACGGCAAAGATATTCGATTAGGATTTCCTGGAGTAGAAGAATTTCCAGAAAGTTTTACTGGACAAGCTAAACATGGATTTGGTAAGACTACGAAAAATTAAAATTATTGTTTCTTCAATGAAAACAATTTTAAACCTTTTTGTCCTTGTGATAAATTTCTAAAATAAGGAAAATAAAAAAGGCTACATGTGAAATTATGTGACCTTTGTCACACAAAACAGCACACATTACTTATAAATGTCATATAGCATACATAAATAAAAAAAACTAGGTGACATAAGTCACAATAAGTAAATCCTTTCGTAATGTATTTTTGGTTTTAAGTGAGTTAGCCAAATCATTAAGTATTATTTTTTAAGACTTTTTTATTTATGCTTACTCTTATACTCCTCTATTATGCTAAAATATAATGCATCGAAGAGGAGTTTTCTAAGTTCCCAAATTCCTAAATACGTCAAGATTTTTTATAAAAAAATTAAGTCAACACACTTAATACGGCTATATCTATGTATTGGAATCACTTTGAACACATTTCAGAAGATCCACTATAGGTTTAAAACTAAAATTAAATCTTAACGCCAATTTATTTTTACATCATGACCATAAATAGCATTTTCTTTTTTTTTAATAAAATTTTCCAACACCTAATTAATCTCATAAAACATGAATAAAATTCAAAACATTACAAAAATGTTATCAACAAAAAAACCTCGAGGAATACCACTTCCAATATTTGTCAAAGGAATCAACTTCGCACTATTACTTTTATTTTTCTTAGCTAGTTCCTCTTTAATTGCACAAACTTGTATTGTAAGTGCTGACTCTTGTCCTACAGATCAATTTGTTTTTGATTGTGACGGAGACGGAATGGAAGTTATTACTTGGCCAATGCCTACTGGTAGTTCCGTCGGAAATTGCGGGGCAGTAAGTGTTGTTCAATCAGGAGGGCCAGCATTTGGTTCAAGCCAACCGATTGGTACTTACTTTATCACCTATTTAATTCAAGCCGTTGATATAGATAATTTCTCTATATCTACTGCGACTTGTGTATTTATGGTAGATGTAATAGAAGATATAACTCCTCCAATGGTAACGGGCACGTTGACTCCGACAACTGTTGAAGGCTGTACAATTTCAGATGCCCCTGCCCCATTTTTAACAGTAGCGGCTTTAGAGGCAGCTGGTGTAATGATTACAGATGCTCATCCAGATACAGATCTAATAGTGAGTGTGATGGGTAATCCAGTTGGGACTTGTCCAATCGTAATGACTAGAACCTATACCGTAACGGATCCTTGTGGGAATCCAAGCGCAACCTTTGATCATGTTATTACTATTGAAGATACTACTCCTCCAATGGTAACTGGCTCGTTAACTCCTACCACTGTAGAAGGTTGTACAACAGCAGATGCGGATGCTCCTTTTGCAACCGTGGCAGCTTTAGAAGCAGCCGGTGTTATGATTGCGGATTGTCATGTAGATGCTGATTTGACCGTAAGTGTGGTCGGTAATCCAGTCGGGACTTGTCCTATTGTGATGACTAGAACCTATACCGTAACGGATCCTTGCGGAAATCCAAGCGCAACCTTTAATCATGTTATTACTATTGAAGATACTACCGCTCCTATGGTAACTGGTTCCTTAACCCCAACAACCATAGAAGGCTGTGCGACTTCAGATGCAGATGCTCCTTTTGCAACCGTAGCAG
>JALZUU010000789.1 GCA_023300665.1 Saprospiraceae bacterium
GAACTTAGTATGGGTGGTCAAGGTGATTTATGGGGAATGCCTACGACACTTCTAGCTGGTTATACTTTTACAGATCCACGATTTAAGATTTTTGATGACGAAGCCAATCGAACCTCTAGTGCGGATTTTAATATTCTAAAATATCGTTTCCGACACAATGTTAAATTTGATGTAGAAACGCAGATAAAAGCTTTCTCGATTGGAGTAGCTGCCAACTATACGAGCCGGATGGAAGCGATTGATGATGTACTTACGCTACTGGCTGGAATCGGTGAATTTCGAGACACACACGATACGGGTGTTTTGCTATTGGGTGTACGGGCAGCTTATCAACCGTTTGAGGGTGCCAAGATTTCTTTGATTGGAAATAATTTATTGAATAAAGAGTATTCGCAACGACCGGGATTGTTGGAAGCACCGAGGAATTTGACGGTGAGGTTGGATTATAGTTTTTAAAAAGTTAACACGACATTATTTTATGATTAAAATTTGCTTTTATTATCAAAAAATGATAATTTTATAAAAGATCATGAAAACGCCATAATCTAATGAAAATAAAGTTACTTGAAACAAAAACTGGTTTAGAAAAAGAAGGGGAAATTGAAAAAATTTCAAAAAAAGAACTTCCGTTAAAAAAAGATGGTTGGAATTTTAATTGGAAAGAATTATTTAAAATTGAAGGCTCTGAGGTTTATAAACTGTTTCTTTCAGATTCTCCAGAAATGGTTGAAGGTATATTAATGTTGACAATGTTCAATGAAGAAATGTTATTTCTGAACAACATTGAACTCGCTCCATATAATATTGGAAAGAACAAAAAGTATAAGAATACAGCTGGATGCCTATTAGCTTTTGCTTGTATGAAAAGTTTTGAAAAAGGATTAGGCAATTACAATGGATTCTTATCATTTGATAGTAAAACAGAATTAATAGATTTATATCATGAAAAATATGGTGCCACATTTGCAATGGGGCATAAAATGTACTTTAATCCAGCAGCAGGAAAAAAATTAATAAAAAAATATCTTAATATTAAAAAATAAGATGCCGTATGAAAAAGAAAAAAATAATTGACGAAGGTATTAATGGATTAGGAATCGGCGTTGTAAATACAAATGCGAAAGAATTTAAAGCATTAAAAAGAATAATTGCAGAAGAAGCAAAACAACAATCAGAAGACGAGATTCTAGAAAATAAATTATTATCCGTTAGATTTCAAATGGAAAACTATTTAAAAGACGATCATTCTCCTATTACTGAAGTTGGTTATTTTCTAAAAGAATTTTTACGAAAATTAGAAATTAAAAATAAAATTTTTGCGGAATATATTGGATTTCAAGAATCAAATCTAAGTGCACTATTCAAAGGAAAAAGGAAAATAAATCCTGACTTAGCTTTAAAACTAGGAAAAATTTTCCGAGTGAATCCGAGCCTTTGGATTCATATTCAAAGTAAAAATGAATTATTGAAATTAAAAGATGAGAACGAAAAAATATATCAGCAATATAGTATCGATGATTTACTAAAAAAAGCTAGTTAAAATCCTAATACCTTCCTTACTGCCAGCGCATATGTGCTTCCCGTGGTAATCGAAGTTTGACGGTACGGTTGGATTATAGTTTTTAATTAAAAAGATGATCTTGAGTCTGCTCCTAAAAGTGTTTTTCTCGCAGAGATCGCAAAGACGCAGAGACACTTTAACGTGAATACTTTTAGAAGCTAACTCAATATTCGATATTTCTAAAACCCTAAAGCAGTACGAACCGTTGTAGCATAAGTGCTTCCCGTAGTAATCGAAGTTTCTGCTTTATCTTTAAGAATTAGAATTAATTTACCTTTAAAAAATTTCCGTACCTCACCAATATAAGTACGATTGATAATAAAAGAACGGTGTACTCGAATAAACATTTTGGGTAGTCGTTCTTCCATTTTAGCGAGGCTTTGTTCGCTTAAATAGTTTTGTTCATTTTTGGTAAAAACACGAACGTATTTGTCTTCTGCTTTTAAATAAATAATGTCTTCATATTCTACCAAAATAATTTTGCCTTTTGTTTTTACAGGTAGCGAGTAAGTTGGAGTTGCTGCTTTTTGAGTGGCTAATAATTGATTTAGTTTTTGGTAATCAATGTTTTGTTTTTTGGTTCCAAAACGACGTAGTTTTTGGATGGCCTTTTCAAAGCGTTCTTGATCAAAAGGTTTTACTAAATAATCCACAGAGCAAGTCTCAAATGCTTGAATGGCAAAAGCCTCGTAACCCGTTGTAAAGATGACCAAAGGTTGATAAGAGAGTTTTTCCAAAACCGCAAATCCTGTCATATCTGGTAATTGTACATCTAGAAAAAGCACTTCTGGTTTTAGGGTTTCAATATTTGCAATGGCCACTCGTCCGTGATCAGCTTCACCCACGAGCTCAATTTCCGTCGGATAATTTGACAGTAATTTCTTTACGCGTAATCGAGCAGGTTCTTCGTCTTCTAGTAAAAAGGCACGGAACATTTTTATAATTTTATTTCAATAAATATCTGTTTCTCCGGCGTATTAATAAACTCCATCTGATGATTCTCCGGATAAAACAATTTCAACTTCTTTTGTACACTTCGAATGCCATAACCCGTATCAAGCTCTTCTGAAAACTTCGGTCCACTATCTATGATCCGAAACGAAAGCACTCGATTGGATCGTTCTACAAAAACCTTTACGGAAATTTTATTCTCTACGGAATTATACCCATATTTAATCGCATTTTCGATCAATGGCTGTAATAAAAATCGAGGTATCTTTTCCGCGTTCGCATTTTCAGAACTATATAATTCTACTTTTAGTCGTTCTCCAAATCTGATTTGTTCGATGGCTAGATACGTTTTAAGCATATCGATTTCTTCGGCAACCGTTGACCATAGATTTTCTTTATGATTGGTTTTTTCTTTATAAAATTTTGAAAGCGCTAAGGCCATTGTTTCTGTTTTTATGGGATCAGATTGTGCAAGGCTTGCAATGGAATTTAAAGAATTGTATAAAAAATGAGGATTTATTTTAGCTTGTAAAGTTTCTAGTTCAGATTTAAATTCTAGTTCTTGTTCACGAGCATAAGCAAAAGCTTTTGCTTTACGGCGTAATTGGAAAAAGTGTTTACGGAAGCTATTGAGGAAATTTCCGGTGGCGATGGCTAACCAACTTGAAGGCATAAAGGGAGCAATATGAAATTTACAAGTGTCTTGTAAAGTAGAATTATCAGTGAAATGTTTTATGTCAAAAAAATCAAAAATAATAAATTCAATATAAGCACCCAATATTGAAAAAACAGTTCCTAGTACCACTAATACTACAAACTTTACTGCTTCTTGATCTGCAAAATTCCAGTTACAGATAAACTTTTTATTTATAAATCGAATTAAGTATAAGAGCGAATAATCATAAACAAGCCCTTTGCCAAAAATAAAAAAGGTTGCTTCTGGATATTCTAATGGATAGGTATTTCCAAAAACACCAAACATAATTAAAAACATCAAAGCTACAAATATGCTTAATAATGATTGCTCGGAAAAACGAGAAAAAACTGATAAATAGCTATTTAAAAACCCAAATAACCATATGTTAAAAAAAGCAAAAACACTTATAGTAATTGTAATGTAATGATTGTATTTAAGTAAATAATTTTGTCTTACATATTTTTCTGACTTTCTAAATTGTTTTGTTAAATATACCTGCTCCTTTAGTTGTAAAAATTCCTTCAGTGAAAACTCCTGAATAACATCTACGTAAAGCAAAGAGTCATTTAAAAATTGATAATTCCATTTTTCATCATTAAATCCTTCTTTAGGCCCTGTGCTAAACTCATACTTACCTTTTTTTAATGACAAACTATCGTCCTTGAGTCCTTCTACTATCTGGTAATATCGAATGACTCCTAAAGTATCCTTAATCATAAAAATATCATCCACTTTGGGATTAACCCAATTGGGTGCATAGACTCCATCATACTTAATTTGCTTCCGAAGCGACTTGGTATATTCTTTCTTTTCCAAAACATGATAAGCATGCACTCCCAAAAAGACCAACAAATAAACGATCCACCTTTTCATAACATTAAATTTAAGAATTTCACAATCAATTCCACCACAAAGAAGATCGAATATCTCCTCCAAAACCAGCAAATTCCGACGAATGGGATTTTTAAAGCGCGAAAATTCAATTTATTGATTTATAGATGTGCGGATGTGCGGATTTCTTCTCAATAGGATTGCTTAAATCATTTCACCAAAAAACCTGACATAATGTCACCTTTCCCTCTATTTTCTCGTATATTTGCAATCAGAATTCAAAAAA
>JALZUU010000790.1 GCA_023300665.1 Saprospiraceae bacterium
TATCGACATCGTAGCTTTGGCTACGAATCTCAAAATTTGCATCGTCCTGATAACCAAGCATTTATCTTCGTCTCTTTTGAGAAACTTTAAACAGCTTCACAAATATAATTCAGTATGACCCGCCAATTAAAAATAGTTTTTCTTTTTATAGCCCTAATGTTTTTTGGTTGTGCTTCTGATGAAGTTGCAAAAGAGCCCTTTGTTATTGATCCTTCTAGAGGTAGTTTTATCCGTACTTTCGAAGCGCATTCTGGCCATATGTGGACCTTAAAAACCAATTTAGCAGGACTACTAGAATCTAAGGAAACAGAAAATTATTTTAAGTCCTCCTTGGTTTGTAGCCACAAGAATAATGAATGTTTTCAAGCTGAATTAAAAGTAAGTTCAAGAGGAAATACTAGGAAGCGTCATTGTGATTTTCCGCCATTGAAATTTAATTTTAAAAAAATGGCGCTTTATGACAAAGGGTTAAATAGGTTTGACCATTATAAATTAGTCACCCATTGTAAAGAAGATGAAATGAGTGAAAACGTTTTATTGAGAGAGTATTTAGTCTATAAATTATATCAAGCCTTAACGCCAAATAGTTTGAATGCAGTGGAGATAAAAATAAGATATGAGGATAACGAAAACAAGATTCCAGCAATTGAAAAACATGCCTTTTTGATTGAACCAATTGAAGAGCTTTGTCTTAGAGAAGAAGTGAATCATCTTGATGATCCAAACCTAAAATTAAAATCCATTCATGCGGAGCAATATAAGTTATTTACCCTTTTTCAATATATGATTGGGAATACAGACTGGAATTTATCAAAGCGTCATAATCTTAAATTGGTGCAGAAAAAAGATGAAAGTCCCATTCCAATCCCTTATGATTTTGATTATTCTGGATTCGTAAATGCTCCTTATGCAAGACCGCATCCGCAATTGCCGATTAAAAATATTAGAGAAAGACTTTTTCAATATCGTGGTGGAGATCGAGATTTTACGAATGTGATTCAATTATTTAAAGATAAAAAACAAGCACTTTTTAATATTTGCAATCAATTTGAATATTTAGACGAAGCTAATCGAAAAGATATGGTAAACTACCTAACCTCCTTTTACAAGATCATCGAGGATCCAGCGCTATTACAAGAAAAATTAGTTGATAAAAAATAGTGGAATTTTGAGTGCGTAACAAATTTAGGACCTCAGCTAGGCAACTCGCTCCCTAATTTTCAGACCCTCTAAACACTATTCGTTTTTAAGAACTCTCGGCGCGTTGTGCCAACTCTCGGAGTTTTCAAAACTCATGGGAAGAAGCTAGAATAAAGCCCCAGTAGCTTTGCGAAACCTGCGCGTGAGCAAACTGCTGGGCTAGGTTTCTTAAAGCGGAATATAAATGTTACCGTCCTGTTTGATCATTCGCTCAACCAAAATAAAATTAAAAATCCACCGACTCAAAATCTTTGATCATTTCAAGTACCTCCGCTGAACCAGAAATTTGCCATGTAGCAGATAGAAGAAATATACAGTAGCATGATTCTCAAAAACTATACGAAGGTAGTATCCAGATTTACAATAGCTTAGGTGTTTTACTTCCAACCATATCTATTGGATACTCGTAAAAATCAAATGACTTTAAATACATCTAATTGAGTGAACGGAGCTTATTTTGTTTCTTTAGCATCAGAGACAGAAACAGCTACTAGAAAGGTGATTAAGCATTTCGATAGTAGACATTGGATTTGTTTTTTGAAAAAATTCTTAAACGGCCAATCTTCTGCCTAAAGAGCAGTTTTTTCATTGGTATTAAATAATATTGTATATTTAAGTGTATTAACTGTTGTATCCGGGTTTTTAAGTGGGAGAGAAGTGGGCAAAAAACGAAATAGGCTAGAGGATTGTCTCCGCTATAACATAGTTGTGTGTCATTAAAAAAACAGAAATGATTAATAAATTATATACTTTCCTTTCAAAACCCTTCATAGTAATAGTTGTAATGATTATTGCACCAATATTATCTATTGCCGATAGAAATTTTGGATACTTTTTTGGTCTCTTTATAGCTCTATTCTTGCTGTGGAAAAATGGTTGGAATTGGGCGAAATTTGGGTTTGGGCAAAAAATAAATCTCAGAACTATTTTGAAAGGTCTATTACTTGCAATGGCTATATTTCTAATAATCGACATATGTATTCAACCTTTTTTGGAAATATACTTTGGAAAGGTTGATTTGAGTTCAATAGAGGAGATAAGAGGGGATTTTGCCAGCTTTTTACCTCTGTTTTTGATTATGTGGGTATTTGCCGCATTTGGAGAAGAATTCTTGTTTAGTGGATATTACATGAAACATCTTGCTGAATTATTTGGAGATTCTAACAAAGCTTGGCTTATCTCAGCTATGGTACTTTCAGTTTATTTTGGAGTTTCTCATAATTATCAAGGAACTTCTGGAATGATTGCCGTGGGATTAGCAAGTACAATATTCTTTTTTACATTTTATAAGAACAGAACTAATCTTGCTTTACTCGTATTTACACACGGTTTTTATGATACGATTGGATTAACTTTAATATATCTAAATAAAGATCGAATTTTCTATGATTGGGTTTTGCAACTATTAGAAAGATGATAGTAGAAAAACGACACACAACAATAAATATACGTAATGCGGGGCGCTTTGGTGAATTTGAACATTAATACATTTAATAAACAAAATAGCGGTTTGATGGTGAAGAACCTTGAAATCCCGCACTAGGCATATTAGAGCCGTTCCTCGCAATTAAAAAAAAAAATAATGAAAAATATAATATTTATATACTTTTTATTTAATTATATTTTCTCTTTTGGAAATTGTTTAGATGGAAACATAATTCAATTTCAATTTCAAAACACCAGAGAAATTAATTCCAAGGGATTTACTCTTGAAGTAAAAGAAACAGAATCAATAATAGGAATTGAATACAGAAAAGTATACCTAATAAATAATGAAAAAGAACCAAGTAAATTAGTTGGATACATAAGAGCAGATTCAAGTTGTTCAGTATGGTACTTTTTAAATCTAAATAATAGATCTGAAACTAAGATTTATGACAAGAACATAAAGAGATTTAAACTATTCAAAATTTATCATAAAGATTCTAAGAATTTAGAGCAAATATTTTATTACCAAGTCCATAAAATAGAAGAGTTCAATAAAAGGAAAGTAATAGAATTAAAGCCTCCTATAAAAAATTGGAATAGAAAATTTAGTTTAAAATTCATTGAGGATATAGGGCCAAATTCATGCTATTTTTTAAACGAACTGAAGTTTTCTGCTTTAAATAATGGAATTCCAAACATATTAGTCCGTAAGTCTATTGATGGAAGAATTGTTTATGAAAACAATAAATTTAAAATTGATTCAATCACAACTAATAAAGAGTTATTGATTACAATCGAAGATGGGGATTATTATAGAGATTTAGGATATGAAAACTATTTAACGATAGAGAAAAAAATAAAAAGTGCTAAAGATATTTATTTGACTATAAAGTACATGAATTGGGATGGTGGAATAGAGATGGTTAACAAATTAATAGACCATCCAAAATGTGACAAGGGAACTGCACTATTGGCATTTTGGTATAATTGTCCAGATTATTATATTGATAAAGAAGAAAACAAATTATCCTTTTGGGAAAAGAATGGATATAAACTTCATCACAAATTATTCAAAAGGCTGACTACAAATTATTATTCTAATGAAGTAATAAGTTTTGATCCAGGAAATTTTTATTATAATTTTTTTAAGGAACAGATATATCTACCAGAAGAACTGAGAGTTCCAACAAAAGGAATTTTAATAAAGACAAAATAACATGCGAGTAACAATGCATAAAATATCCATGCCTCCCATTCGGTCAGCACGGTGTTTATGCTGACCGTTTATCTGCAAGTTGAAGTCAAAAAAAAGCAAATCAATCAATGAAAGAGGCAAATCCCAAAATAGAAACACTTAATTCAATTTCATTTGAACTTGCTTTAGATTTTAGCCCGTATGATCTTTTAACCGAAAAACAATTAGAAGAATCAAGTAAGTATAGGAATGAATCTTACTACTTTGAAAAATCAATAAAATCAGCTGGATATAAAAATATTAGACCAATACATCCCAAAAGCTTTTATGTCAATGTAAATGAAATCAACTCCAACGATCTGAAACTTTTTTTGATAAAACATCTTGAAGACGAAAAAGAAAATGAAATGGATGAAATGCTAAGACTTAGAGGCGGAACAATAGTTTTAAATTCTAATAATCTAATATTTAATCCAACTTGTTGCACTGATATTACCGATTTCGATAATTGGATAAATCTTGAAGAAACTGAAATTTTCAAATCAATTTGGATTGGTCATCCATGGGTTTTATACAAAATGAAAAACGAAATAATATACTTTACTGACTATATTGAGGCAAATGGAGATGTAATTGATGACACTA
>JALZUU010000791.1 GCA_023300665.1 Saprospiraceae bacterium
CATGAATTGTCTTTACATGAATTGTCTCTACGTGACCTGTCTTTACGGAGTTGTTTAAGACTAAGTTGAAATTAATTTTATAGAATGAAAAAGATTATTGGTATTCTGCTTTTGTTGGCCCTTTTTATTGGATTGACTATTGGCTATCAAAAATATACTGCGGTTAGTACGCCGAATGTTCCTGATAAGTTGGCGAATAATTTTTTGGAAATTCCTACTGGATCAACTTATCAGGATGTAAAAGATTTATTGATTAAAAATGAGGTGCTCATCGACACTGCTGGTTTTGATTGGGTAGCGGAGAAAATGAATTATCGAAAGGATAAGATGCGTTCTGGTCGATTTGAAATTCAGCCAGGTTGGAGTAATCGATCTTTGATTAAACATCTTCGTGGTGGAAAACAATCTCCTGTAAAAGTAGTACTAAACAATGAACGATTACTCGAAGAGGTCGCAGGAAAAGTAGCTCGTTTTATTGAAGCGGACTCTATCGAACTTATCACGGCTTTTAATGATAAAGCGCTTATCAAAAAGATGGGTCTCAAGCGAGAAACTTTAATGACTTTATTTATTCCCAACACTTATGAATTTTTCTGGAATCAAAATGCCATGGATTTTTTAGACCGAATGAAAAAAGAGCATAAGAAATTTTGGTCTAAAAATAAACGTAAAGCCAAAGCAAAAAAACAAAAGCTTAGTCCCGAAGAAGTCTATACCTTGGCTTCTATTGTAGAAAGAGAAAGTTTACAAAAGGCAGAACGCCCTCGAATTGCCGGTGCTTATCTTAACCGAATAAAACGAGGTATTAAATTACAGGCCGACCCTACCGTGGTTTTTGCGACTGGACAATTCGACTTAAGAAGGGTGCTGAATAAACATCTTGAATTTGACTCTCCTTATAATACTTATCTATACGCTGGTCTTCCTCCTGGCCCGATTAGTATGTCTTCTATCAGTAGCATCGATGCCGTCCTCAGTCCTGAATCACATAATTATATTTTCTTTTGTGCCAAAGGAGATGGTTCTGGTACGCATTCATTTGCTAAAACGATGGCTGGGCATAGTCAGAATATTAAGGTGTATAAACGGAATTTGAAGAAGCGGGGATTGCGGTAAGGAGACGACGTGTTTAAGGCTGTCTAAATAATTAACGCAAACTACATAAAAGACATTGCATATTTAATATAGATGTTGATTGGTTAATCGGTTTCGTATTACGCAATGCTAACGCGGTAATAATGACCGTTTTTTTGGACTTACATCAAATAAGTATGCCGAACCTTCCACTGGAAGATTCGGCATAAAATTTCTTATCAAAATAAACTAATAATATCATTAAGGTTGTGCACCTGTTCTATTATCATGGCTGCTATCACCGCCTCGTAGCATTTCTACTACGATAGAAATTTCATCCACCAAGTCTTCATCATTTCCATTAAAGCCAGTGCTTTCAAAACGAATATTTCCTTCCTTATCTAAGATAAATTTGGTAGGAATTCCGCTCACGCCAAAATCTGCTACGGTGGCATTTGTATTATCCATTAATACGTTAAAGGTATATCCCTTTCCATCGATAAACTTCTGTGCTTTCTCTTCTTTTTTCTTTCCACTTTCCCAAGTATCAATAAAAATAAAAGCGACGTCATCTGTTTTTTCATATTTGGTAACTGCTTTTTGCATACCAGGGAAAGACGCTTTACAAGGTCCACACCAAGTTGCCCAAAAATCAACGACTACTACTTTTCCTTTTAAGCTTGCTAGGCTTACGTCTTCTCCTTTCAAATTTTTAAGCGCAAAGTTGGGTGCCTTCTTGCTCATCATCGCTTCTTTGATCTCTTCGATCTTCTTTAGTTGCGCTTTTTCTTCTAAACTAGCCAAGTACATTTCTGCAGCTTCATCTACTGAAACGGTAGATTTAAAAATTCTTGAAAACTGCTCTTTCATCTTAGCGTTTGCTTTTCCTTCGGTAATCATATCTTCAAGGAAAACTCTGGTTGCTTCTGGCCCTTTCTCTTTTTCCATAAAAACTGCATAACGCGCATTCATAGTTGCGTCTCCCATCTGACTGGTTTCACAAGCAATTTTTTGATACTTAAGTGCATCTTTTGTGTTATCTGTTTTATAAGCTAATAATGCGTAAGTATCCGCATACATTCCGTAGGTATATCCCATATTTCGCTTCCATTGTCTAGCTGAATAGGCATCTGATTTATCTGTTTGTTGATCCATTTCTTTTTCAATCAGCTGCAAACCTTTCATTGACATTTCAGCTCCTGCTTCTAGATGTTCTCCTTCTGCTTCTAGACTTTCACCAGTATATTCCCAAGCAATTCTATTATAGATACCAGCTTGTCCTCTGTTGCTAGATACTTGTTCGGCATAAGCAAATATATTTTCTAAATCACCTTTCTTTCCGTATTCGTTGGCAATATTTGAGGCCATACTTTCAATCGTTCGCTGATGATCTTCATTGTCTCCATACGCTGATTTGGCTTCTTTAAACATGTCTATTTTCTCCTCTAAAGTTTCTAAACTTCGAAATCCCTGATATTTCGCTGCAATAGCCATTTTTCCTTTTGGAAATTCTGTTTTTATTTTTTCATTAATAGACTCGTGTAATGCTCTGTCTTTCATTCCGCGAGCAATACCTGCTAAGTTAGACCATTCCTCTTCAGAGTATTTTCCATTTATCAACGACGTATTTAGGTGCTCAATAATTTTTGCTTTTCCTGCCTCATCTTTATTCATTCTAACAACACTCGCATAATAGCTTAAGTAATCTGTATTAAGCATATCTCCAGCAGGAACCATCGCCATTTCGGTGGCCGCTTTTCCTTCATTAGTCTCTATCCCAAATAAACCAGCATATTGCCCATAAATTGAAGAAGTAACCACATGTGCATCTTTGGTAGGTTGGCCATCTTTATAGATTTTAGTATGATAACCTTCTTCATTATTTTTATCAACTATCTCACCTGTTTCATCTTCAAATTTTACAAAAACCGCTTGGGCTTTAGAAGAAGTTTGGAAACTTCCCGAATAACCATTATCTGATTTAGCCATTGCAATATCTTGCGCCTTTGGCGTTTCTCCAAGTTCAAGAATATACGCAACCGCGAATACGTCCTGTCCTTCTAAATCCGTTCCTGTTGGGTCATACTTAATGGTAATACTTTCTCCTGCCTTAGGCTGTGCAGGCATTAACTGAAAATTCTGGGCAGCCAAAAAACCTATATTTAAGAATATGGCAAAGGCAAAAATTAAAACTGATTTTTTCATGATTTTTTATTTTTTAAAGATAAATTTGGTAAGCATTTGTCTAAAAGACAATTGGAATAGATCACATAAATTTAAGCAAAATCTTTTGAATAATGATAGAATTTCTACCTTTTACTTTAGTGTTTATCAAACTTGTCCTCTAATTTACTTTATCAACTTCTCAAACGCTGCTCTCGTTCGCGCATTTAAACAGCCTTCTTTGGTCAATCGTCCTTTTCTGGCAACCAATGTACCGTATTTAATATCCTTGATTCCTCCTTTGCTATGGGCATCTGGATTGATGGAAATCAGTACTCCTTTTTCGCGCGCGTATGGAATCCAAGTCCAATCAATATCGAGGCGAAGAGGATTGGCGTTCAGTTCGAGGTGAACACCGTTGGCTGCACAGGCGTCGATCACTTTAGCATGGTCGATTGGATAACCAGAACGAGCCAGTAAGATACGTCCCGTAGGATGACCTAAGATGGTGGTGTACGGATTTTCGATGGCGGTGATCAGTCGCTGCGTAGCTTTGTCTTGGTCCATTTTTAAGTTGGTGTGGACCGAAGCGATGATGAGATCAAATTGTTTTAGAATTTCTTCGTCATAATCAAGCGAACCATCATTGAGGATATCGGATTCTATACTTTTGTAAATTTTAAAATCTTTATGTTTTTCATTGAGTGCATCAATGGCCGCAAACTGTTCGAGGACACGATCGGGCTTGAGGCCGTTGGCATAAAAAGCGGCTTGTGAATGATCGGTGATGGTCAAATATTCGTACCCGAGGTTTTTGGCTTCTTCTACCATTTGCTCTAGCGTATGAATTCCATCGCTATAGGTTGTATGTGCATGTACGACTCCACGAATATCTTCTGGTCGAATCAGTTCTCCCGAAAAGGGCATTGACAAGGCAGTATCATCATAGCGAAGCTCTGGCAAAACATACGGTAATTGCGCTTTCTCAAAAACTATTTTTTCCGTTTCAATATTTTTAAAATCAAGACTGTCTGCTTTCGCATTTTTCTTTGCCTTTTCTAAGAATGCCTCAATAAATGCTGGGCTACTGCTATAACGGAATAGTTTACTCCCCCACTCTTTTTTAGTACAATTAAAAATCCGGACTGGAATTCCTTCATTGGTTTTCCCATAAAAACCATGCTTATCTTTTTTCTCAAAAATCAATTGCTGATCGTCAAATATTTTTTCAACCGATATTTTACCTGCAATTAAATAATCTAAAAATTCTACAATCGGATTTAACTGAATCATATCTCCCACCACGGCAATCTGATGATCTGGTAGTTGGGTTTCTAAATGAGCCAAAACTGCCTCGTGTACGGGCGTAATTTTTCCATAATGAAATTTATCTTGAGAATTTAAAAAGAGTTCTAATTTTTTAATTAGTTCCGTTTGGGTTTTCTGACCGAAACCTTTGATTTCTACGAGGCGATTTTCGTTACAAGCGTAGAGTAATTCTCCAATAGACTCGGCTCCTAACTCTTTCCAAACTACTTTTACTTTTTTAGGACCAAACCCGTTGACTTTAAGCATATCTACTACTCCAGGAGGCGTTTTTTCTCGGTATTTTTCGTAGGTCATCATTTTACCTGACTCGTGTAATTCACGAATTTTTCCAGCGATGGTTTTCCCTACTCCTTTGAGAGCGGTAATTTCTTCGTCGGACATTTCGATCAAAGGTTGCTCTACTTTACGGAGTGTCAGATAGGCGCTGCTATAAGATCTTATTTTAAAAGGGTTTTCACTGTGGAGCTCCATGATTTTTGCGAGATCAGAAAAGGCGGTAGCGATTTGCTTATTGGTCATGTTTGTATGTTTCTACTTTTGGTTGATCTAAATTTGGGGCAAAGATCGTGAATTTTAGGATGTGAAGGGGATGGTTTAGACAGAAGATTTATTAAATTCTAAGAAAGATTTACAGCTATACTACTGGAGATTTCTTCCGTTTTACAGCCTCCCACTTCGGCAGTACTGCCAAAGAATAGCACCAAGCTTATAAATGTCCAGTAGTATGTGTTCCACTAGAAAGAATTCAATTTAAATACCCACAGAAAAAGAAATATTCCTTATTTTGTCATTTATTCTAAACCAGATAAAATATTATCTACAATATAACAATAGAGGCTTTCAAAAAACAGTAACGATGAACGAGGAAGAAATTAAAGATCGTCTTAAAGCTGAAAAAGAAGCTCTCCAAAATTGTGAGACGACGCCCTTTCATAATATTGGTTATATCCAACCTTTTGGTGGCCTGCTTGCGGTAGATACCGATACGAAAGTAATTGTAACGATATCTGAGAATATTTCAGACTGGCTCGATTTACCGATTGATAAGGTTTTAGGTGCAAAGCTAGGTGATGTTTTTTCAAGAGAAATTATTCATCAATGCAATAATGCTTTAGCACATAGTACCATTAAAACTCGACGAGAGCATATAGGACAATTAAATACAGAAATTCAGGTTAGTGAAATTTACGCACACGCTATAGAAGGGCGATTGATCTTAGAATTCCAACCAACTAATAAAACGGGGGAATCAAAGGTAAAAACGCTGAACAGGGTTCACCAGATCATTTCACAATTAAACGCTATTACAGATGAACAAATCTTACTTGAGCAGGTGGTACTAGAGTTACGTGCCTTATCAGGTTTTCATCGAGTCAAAGCTTACCGATTTCGTAATGATGGTGCAGGAGAAATTGTTGCGGAATCTCGCGAACCTCAAGTAGATTCTTTTTTAGGATTACGATTTCCAGCGGCCGATATTCCCAAAAGTGCTCGAAAACTTTATGAGACAACCCCTATCCGAATTATTCCATCTGTTGGTGCTAAACAAGTGAATCTTTTATCTATTGATAAAGAAGAGGAACCATTGGATTTATCCCTTGCCTTGTTTCGAGGCCATGTTCCTGTTCATGTATTGTATTTGAAAAATATGGGGGTAAAGGCAACGTTGAGTTTACCGATTACCATCAATGGTACAATGTGGGGGCTTTTCGCTTTTCACCATATGAGTGAAAGAATGCTAGACGCTGAAACACTCGCAGCCTTAGAAATAATAGCAGGCTCCATTTCTATGATTTTAAATTCAATTACTCATGAACAACGGATCAAGAATATTGAAACGTGTACGCAAGTTGCTTCCACTCTTTTTGTACCCGATGAAAGTGCGCTTGGATTCTCCGCTTATTGGGATACTGCTAGTTCGGCATTGGCCACCTTGATTAATTGTGACGGTGTTGGTTTACTTAGTGAAGATCGATATGATAGTTATGGTACTTGTCCATCGGAAAAATTAGTACGTAAATTATCTACTCACCTTGATAAACTAATAAAAGTCAAAGAGGAAAATCTTACCCCTATTGGAATTGATTCAATCGAATCAAAATTTCCATCGCTTGATTTAGGAGATATTGCAGGGGTCCTTGCTATTCCAAAACCTGCGGTGTCTTATAAATATCTACTATACTTTCGAAAGAATGAAAACAAGGTGGTTCGGTGGGCTGGAAATCCTTCTAAAAACCTATATAAATCTGAAGATGGATTCCGATTAAATCCAAGAGTTTCATTTGCAGAATATCAAGAACAAAAAAGATCAGATACCTTTGACTATAACGATATGGTCATTGCTCAGACTTTACGAAATGCACTTACCAAAACGATCTCAGCCATTGTTATACAAACGCATCATCGGGAACGACTAGGATTGGTCATTCGAGAATTGAACCATAGAGTGAGAAATATGCTGGCTTTAATTGGTTCTATCATTACACAATCAAGAGGGTCATCTGATAATATTGAGGAGTTTGTCAATACGTTAGAACTTCGACTGTTGGCTTTGGCAGAGACACAAAAATTATTAACAGCATATGATTGGAAACAGGTTAATGCACAGATGTTATTTGAGCATGCATTGATTCCGTATCAGCACCATTTAGGTAAGCGACTACTTTTTAGTGGAGACCAAGTTGCTTTGCCTCCACCACTTGCCTCTTTGCTGGCATTAATTCTAAATGAGTTGGCCTCCAATGCACTAAAGTATGGTGCGCTTTCTAATTCAAGTGGAAAGGTTAAATTGACTTGGGCCTATCATTCAGAGAAGCTTAATATTTCATGGAAAGAAAGCAATGGTCCCAAAGTAAAAAAATCGACGCGTCACGGATTTGGTACGACTTTGATTAAAGAAGCACTTGCCTATGAATTCAATGCTGATTGTACACTTAGTTTTGTTCCCGAAGGGGTTGAAGCGAAATTTGTTATTCCGCTCATAGATGGGAATGCATATGTAAAAAGTAGAACAAAACCAATAATCGTAAAACCTGTAAAGCTTGATTCCTTTGTAGCATTTGTGGCATTAGTTTTAGAAGATGATTATATTATTGCCAAAGAAATGATCAGCCATTTAAATAATTTAGGAGTAACCAAAGTAGATGCAGTTCCTTCTATAGAAGCCGCGAAATCTTGCATAGCAAAAACAGATTATGATATTGCTTTTTTAGATGTAAAAATACAAGGAGAATTTAGTGTTGAAATAGCCACTTTATTGGAGAAAAAAGGAGTACCTTTTGTCTTTACAACGGGCTTTGGAAATATAGAACAAGATTTAAAAAATACTGCTTGTTTAAAGGTCTTGTCAAAACCCATTACTAAGACAAAATTACTGTCTATTCTTAAATTAGTAAACTTAAGTACCTAGACAAATTAAACGATAACTCATGACTGGATTTTTTTCGCTATTCTGCCCTGCCTGCCGGCCGGCAGGTTTACAAAAATCCTCATTATACTATGGCAGCCATCCCGTCCGCAAGCGGTTCATTCACTTGCGTTCATTCATGGTTTTTGTGCATTGACTAGCACAAAAAATATCCTTGTTCATAATCTATCAATAATTTTGTCCAAGTACTTAGATTTAAAAAATGAGTGAAAAGATCAAAATCTGTTCGTTCTCATTTTGGAAGACGATATAGATCTTATCAGTCGTCAGTGGATACAAATTTTTAAAAAAATGGAAAATTTATTAAGCAAATTAAGAGAGGAAACCACCGAATTGCACCTTGCACTTCATCAACATCCTGTGCTCCAAGCATGTCAAGAAGGGACCATGGACCGAGCAGCATATATCCATTTACTAAAAGCTTTTTATAGCCCTTGGAAATTGCTCTCTCCTGCTATAGACTCCGTTCCAATAGCTGCATTGAAACCAAAATTGCAATTTAGAGCAAAAGCTATCCACCATGATTTAGTGCATTTAAAGGTCGATCAAAAGGTCCTTAAATTAACTAATCCTCAAAAAACATTGACTAAAGAAAAATTACTAGGAATTTGTTATGTGCTGATAGGGTCTAGTATGGGCGCAGGAATGTTAAGTGCCAGTATTAAAGCATCGCTGGGAGATGTTCCAGTGTCCTATTTATCTATGACACCAAAAGAAGCAGGTTGGCCAGAACTAGTCGGAAGTTTGCGTACGCTTGAAGCCAAAGACTACCCTACTGCGGCTGGTGCTGCGGTAGATATTTTCCAATTAATCCAAGATCAGTTGAGTAGTTAGAAGTTTTATTTTTTAACTATTCTAACCATGAGCTTGCTCTAAAAAGTGTTTTTCTCGCAAAGTTCGCAGGACCCGTCCCGTACTTGCTTCGGGAGACGCAGAGACCTTCTTACGTGTATATCTTTTAGCGTG
>JALZUU010000792.1 GCA_023300665.1 Saprospiraceae bacterium
TCTGCCAACAAGGCTTCCAAAACTCCTGCTGGTAAGGCGGCAAATGCTTCATCTGTCGGTGCAAATACCGTAAATGGGCCTTCACCACTTAACGTCTCTGCAAGGTCCGCTGCAATTACTGCTGCTTCTAAGGTATTGTGTATATCGCTATTCACGATGATGTCCACTACGGTGTTTTGGGCAAACATCATGAATGGCATAAAGTAAAATAATAAAAGGTACTTGAGGGTCTTCATAAAGTAAGATTTGAGGTGAAAAATATTTGGTTCACTTACTCATGTGCAAAAAAGAAAGAAAGGGTTGCATGGGATGTTTTTTTTTATAATTAGAAAACATGGAAATTCAAATAAAAGCAAACCAACTTTTTACAAAAATTGTAAAAATTGTACTGATACAATAAAAAACAACTCTACCAGTAATTTTGATAAGGCTATTCAGTTAAAGATAGTTCCAGAGAAACAAATTGAAAGTTCTGACTTAAATAAAGAAAAGGGAGGTTAAAAAAATAAAATACCAATCTAGTCCCAACAGATCCACCTCATCGGGAACGAATACTTCCAGAGATAGGTTTTATAAAAAATTAAATCATATATTTTTTTACCAATGAATTTTAAAAACGATCATAAAATATTGCTAGTCCTCGATATAGATGAAACCTTGATTCATGCTACTAGTGAACCATTGAACTATGATGCTGATTTTAAAATTTTTGATTATCATATTTATCAACGCCCCTATCTTTCGGAATTTCTAGAAAAAATAAAAGACGACTTTTTAATCGGCCTTTGGTCTTCCGCTTCAGATGATTATGTAGAAGCTATTGCTAAAAAGATCATCCCAGATCTTATCCCTTTAGAATTTATCTGGGGAAGAAGTCGGTGTACTTATCGACGGAACATCCAAATTGATGAGTATGGTTATTATGATTCAGATCCGCTCAATCATTATCATTATCATTATATAAAACCATTAAAAAAACTTAAACGGCAAGGCTACCTTCTAAATAGAATCCTAATTGTTGATGACTCTCCGCATAAATCTAAAGACAACTATGGTAATGCCATTTATCCTAGCCCCTTTATAGGAGATCAAGGTGATACGGAATTAAAATTATTATCAAAATATCTTAAATCGTTAAAAAACAAGGAAAACGTCCGGTATATCGAAAAAAGGAACTGGCAACTCCTATTAAAACGATCTCTAAAATAATCCTTATCTTTACTAGTTCAAAACTTAAAAAAAGCCCCCGAACAAAAACAAACCTGAACACGTATAAAATGACCTCCTTGCCTGCTGGCAGGTTCAACAACTCAACGATTCAACACTTCAACATCAATAATGAACTACCTAGATAAAATAAACGCCTCCGCATCTTATATCCAAAAGCGGACAAAATACCAGCCGGAAATCGGTATGATTCTCGGATCTGGCCTCGGTATGATGGCCGATCAGATCGAAAATCCAGATAAAATTGCTTACGAAGATATCCCAAATTTCCCTGTCAGTACGGTAGCTGGACATAGCGGACAACTCGTCATCGGTACCCTACAGGGAAAAACGGTGGTTGCCATGCAGGGCCGCGTGCACCTATATGAAGGTGTTACGATGCAAGAACTCACCTTTCCTGTACGTGTGATGCAACGATTGGGTGTTCAGACTCTAATCGTTACCAATGCTTGTGGTGGATTAAATCCAAATTTTTATGCAGGTGGATTGATGTTTATCGAAGATCACTTAAATCTAATGGGGGACAATCCATTGATCGGTCAAAACTTCGAAGAGCTTGGACCAAGATTTCCAGATATGTCTACCGCCTACGATCCAGGATTATTAACACTCGGAAAGGCTTGCGCAAAAGAACTCAAGTTAGAAACTTTTAAAGGGGTCTATTCTGCCATTAGCGGACCTTATTATCTAAGTAAGGCAGAACTTCGAATGCTCACCAAACTAGGAGCCGATACAGTTGGAATGTCTACCATTCCTGAGACGATTGTCGCAGTTCACGGAGGGATGAAAGTGCTTGGCATTTCTTGTATTACCGACATGGCAGTCCCGGATGAATTGGAGCCACTTACCCACGAACATGTAGTGGCAACAGCTGCTCTTGTACGACCAAAATTTATCAGCTTAGTTTCTAAGATTATTGAAAAAATGGAGATATGAATATGACGGATATCATCGCTAAAAAACGCGATGGAGGAACTTTATCTGAAGCAGAAATTTCTTTTTTTATTACGGGTGTGACCAATGGTTCTATTCCAGATTATCAGTCTTCCGCACTCTTGATGGCCATCTATTTAAAAAAGATGAAACCACGAGAAACCACTTACCTCACCCGCTGTATGATGGAAAGTGGCGACCAAATCAACCTTGCCAAAATTCCAGGTACCAAAGTAGATAAACATAGTACTGGTGGCGTCGGTGATAAGACCACGTTAGTCCTCACTCCGTTGGTAGCAGCCTGCGGTGTTCCAGTCGCTAAGATGACGGGGAAAGGCCTCGGACATACCGGTGGAACCATGGATAAACTAGAAGCATTTGCTGGAATCCGAACAGCTTTAAATCAAGCAGAATTTATTAAGCAAGTCAAAAAATTAGGACTCGCGGTCAGTGGTCAATCTGGGAATCTAGTCCCTGCGGATCAACATCTTTATGCACTTCGGGATGTCACCTCAACGGTGGATAATCTCTCGTTGATTTCTGCCAGCATCATGAGTAAAAAATTAGCCAGCGGTGCAGATGCGATCGTCCTTGATGTCAAAGTAGGTAATGGTGGATTTAACCCAACTGTAGCTGCTGCTCGTAAGTTGGCCAAAACCATGATTCGGATTGGGGAACAGATGGATCGTAAAACAGTCGCCGTCATCAGTCGAATGGATCAACCACTAGGAAGAGCCGTTGGCAATAGCCTCGAAGTGATCGAAGCCATCGAAACACTCAAAGGAAATGGACCTAAAGACCTCGTAGATTTATCCATAGAATTAGGAGTACAAATGCTCTTATTATCTGGTAAATTTTCAAATAAAACAGCTGCTAAAAAAGTTTTAAAACAACAACTAAAATCTGGTGCAGCCTTAAAGATGTTTAAGAAATTCATCAAAGCACAAGGAGGAGACATTGCTGGGATAAAAGACTATGAACGGTTTCCTGGAGCAAAATATACCCTCGAAGTAATGGCTCCTAAGTCTGGATGGATCAATGGATTAACTGCTAGAACCATCGGTCTCGGTTCTATGAAACTAGGCGCTGGTAGACAAAAGAAAACAGATCCAATTGATCTGGGTGCAGGTATTTATTTACATAAAAAAATAGGGGAAAAAGTAAAAACCGGAGAACGATTAGCAACGCTTTATACAAACAGAAAAAAAACACTCCAAGAGGTAGAAGATTTGATTACTCCTGCTTGGTCAATTGGTACTAGAGCGGTTAAGGCTAAACCGGTGGTTGTGGAGGTTTTATAATGAAAGGTTTAATGAACTCAATGAATAATTATGCGCTTCTTTCGTGTTTAATGAATAATTAATAATGAAGTTGTTTAAGAATGTTCACAAAAGGTGAGGATAAGTGCTTGGTTGTCAAGACGATGCAAATTTTGAGGTTCATAGCCAAAGCTATGATGCCGATAAATTTG
>JALZUU010000793.1 GCA_023300665.1 Saprospiraceae bacterium
AAAAGTCCAGAATCATCTAGTTCTACTTCCTCTGCTATAACTTCTTCGACTGGTGCTTCGACTGGATACCGATCATCATCTGGTAAATCTAATTCTGGTGCTGCTGCTTCATCATATTGAAATAGCTTGTAAGATTCAATAATCCCAATGAGCTTCTCTGCATAAGTTGGGCTGGTTGCGTACCCAGCCGATTTCAATCCATGCGCCCAAGCTTTATAGTCGCGTGGATTTAGTTTGAATAGATCACCATATCGATAACGTTTTCGAGGGTCTCGTAAAAAATCAGAATGAGCAATATAAGATTCATTTTCTTTTTTATAAACTCGAAAACAAGATTTGACAAGTTTTCCTGCATCATTATAATCATCGTCTTCTAGGTAATACGTGTCCCCTCTCCATTGTGAACCACATTTCATCCCAAAGTGATTATTTGCTTTTCGAGCTAAAGTACTTTGCCCTGCGTTGGATTCTAAGATACCTTGTGCGAGTTTGATACTGGCAGGAACTCCTGATCGTTCCATTTCTTGGATCGCAATTTTTTTGTATTTATTAATATACTTTTCTCTAGAATTTTTCTGTGCGAAAAGACTTCCCGAAAAGTATATTAGAACCAGCAGTATGATCGTTTTTTTTAGCATAAAATCTCTTTTAACCAATAAAATTTTTTAATTGAGCAAAGGACTTGAATAAAATAACCCAAAATGTGTGGCAAAAAGTATAATCTTGCGTCTAAAATTTACTAGACTCTTTTTTGCCACTACGAGAAAACCTATACAACATGACTCAGCGATTCCTTCCTGTCCTTTTATTACTATTATCGGTCTTTATCGCCTGTAAAGATACAAACTCCACCGAAACGAATACCAATACGGACGATACAAATATCACAGCAGACTCTGTTGCTGCTACGGCACCGACCACAGTGACCGTTTATGCGTGGGTAGATAAGCTGCGAATGCGGAGCGAACCAGACACTAAATCAGAGGTGGTTGCGGAAATTCCAGAGGGAGGCGCTATGACTTTTTTGGATGAAAAAACAGATTTTACCCAACAGTTTACTTTACGAGGTAAATCTTACGACGAACCATGGCTCAAAGTAAAAACCAGTGAGGGGAAAATCGGATGGGTATTCGGTGGTGGTGTGAAGTTCTATGAACCTAAAGTGGCTGCGCTTCCTACTCCCTATGATCGCTGCATGGACTATTTTAAGCGTCGTCGAGTCAGTCAGGCTAATAAATGTATCGCAGAAATTGAGCGGAAGCAATTATCAAAGGATCGACAATATGTGCAAAAAACAAAAGAAGGTGCACTAGAATTTAGCTTATTGAATGGAAAGAAAAAACAATTGGATGACAGTGCCATCGAAGAAGCTACGGCACAACAATCTTATTTTTATCGTTATTATGTTCCTCAAATGGGACTTTTTGTGGTTGCGGTCAATGGTCAAGAAACAGACGCTCATCGACTAATCAACGATAAATCAGGGAGAGAAACGCCGATCTGGGGTTTTCCAGTGGTTGCTCCCGATTTTAAAAAATTAGTTAGTTATCGTGGTGATTTAAAAAATGATCCAGATCGAAATGGATTACAGATTTTTGGATATACGGATCTAGGATTGGAATTAATTTGGGAAAAAAAGATGGATCGTTATGAGCCAATTATTGTAAAATGGCTAGATGTAGATGAGGCAGAAGTAATGGTTTTGCCAAAAGCTACTTCGGGTAATCTTAAATTAAAAGTGGCTAAGCTACATAAGAATGATGCTGGAGAATGGGTGTTGGATATTTAAGTAAGGCTGATTTTAGAGACTTGTGTATACATGAGGTATAAGAAAAGAAAAGGCTTGTTCAATTTTTGAACAAGCCTTTTCTTTTTAGGTAAACGCTTAACCATTTACTATTTCTTTTTCTACGAAAACAATACCGCCAAAAAGGAAATAACCGTAGATACAAAACCCACCATAAAAATATTATAAGACATGGTTAAAAACCGATATTTTTTATCCAATACTTTTCCAAGAAAATAAAGGTCTCGCGTCATATTTCCATAAAGGAGTTCACCATCGCGAAGTACAGCGTCCATCGCTTCCTCGAATTGTTCAAGACTAAGGTTGATGAAATTTCCAAAGAAGACAATGTTTTTTCGTGCTTCGTTCAAGTCGACTTTACCGTCATTATGTGCGGTTACTTTTGGGCGAATAGAAAGCACCGCAAAAATAAGAGAGGTAAGTGCCGTAACCAAAAACAAAACTACAGGTAATAATACCATCGGTTGAGTCTCAGAAATATTCCGATAAGACAAAACCGAAATGATTACTGAAATCAAAATTGCATTAACGCTGATCATGATGTTTGCTTTGTTATCAGCAATAGCACTTAAGTTGATATGATTACGATAGTTGGTTCGGAAATAAGTTTGCGTAGCACTACCGGGTAGCTTTTTTTCTAATCCTTGAAATTTTCGAACTTGTCCATCTTCCTGACCCATCAGTTGAAGTTTGCTATGCTGATTTTTTTCTACTCTGCTTTTTTGCATGAGAATATTTTGGGCCACCATGGGTGCAAACTGATTTTTGCCGTAAGTCGTATAAAAACTTGTTTGTAGCAATTCCTGTAATTGAACTTGATTCCATTCTAGTGCTGGTAGCTGGCGTCCTTGAACAAGTTCCCACTCTAGGCGAAGCAACGGACGATGGTGGAAAAAATTATTGGTGGCATTAAAGCCATGTAAGCCATCTAAGAATAGTTCAGCCGCTTTACTGTCAGGATGATTATTTTCTTTTGAAGAATTAATACAGTCAATGACAGACCTAATTTTTTTTGCTGGATATCTGACGGAGTTCAAAAAATCCTCGGCTACCTCGATGCTCTTACTGATTGCTCGATCATAGTCTTTTTGATAACCAGTAGCATATAGCCATCCAGCAAGAGAAGCAATCTCTTTTGTTTCGCTATCTACCTCAATAGCATTGGCTACTTTTTGGATATGATTTACAATTTGGGAGGTCCGCTGATAGTTGTGATATAAAAGACGATTATCGTTTATCCGATTGGATAAATCTAGGACATATTGCTGCGCTTTTTGGAGGATATCACTCATGGTGGCTTCCTGTTGGTTATCTCGGGTAGCTGGTTTCATCAATTTGTATTTCATGAAATTGCAAAGGCAATTTCTGTTTTCTCAGAATTAGTATGTCTTTCAAAGATAGTTAATTTTAGAAATTTGCCGCCTAGAATAGCCTTAATCTACCTTTAAATACCTTAAAAATGAGATATTTGGGCTATATTTGTTACTTCAGTCCCATTATCAAGTCAAGATTAAGTGTAGGAACTAGAACTTTATAAGCTAAGTTTCTAAGCAAAGTATTTATCCAGCTGATGCTAATAATGTTCTGTCAGCTTTAACATTAAAAAACAATAACTATGGATTTAATTGACCTATTACAAAGCCAACTTTCTGGGAACGTTCTTGACCAGTTAAGCAATCAAATTGGCGGACAGAAAGAAGAAACAGAAGTAGCTACTAGTGGTATTATCTCTATGTTAACTGCTGCTTTAGCAAAAAATGCTGCCTCTCCAGGTGGAGCTAGTGCTTTAGCAAATGCCTTAGACTCAGATCATGATGGAAGTATCTTAGACAATATCGGAGATCTTTTAGGAGGTAATTTGACTAATAATCGTGCTGCTAACGGTGCTGGTATTCTAAAGCATATTTTAGGTGGTAACCAAGGAAACGCAATTGAGGCTATTAGCAAAATGAGTGGATTGAGTGGTGATAAGACAGGTAATCTAATGACTATGCTAGCACCGATCGTTTTAGGAATGCTAGGTAAGCAAAAAAAGCAGAACAATATGGACCAAAGTGGATTATCTGATATGCTAAGCCGTTCAGTTAAGTCTACTAATAATCAGCGTAAAGAATTAGGTCTACTAGGCAAATTACTAGACCGTGATGGTGATGGCAGCGTTATGGACGATATAGCTGATATGGGTATGAAAACCTTAGGTAATTTATTTAGAAAAAAATAAGACTTTTGTAATCAGAGATAAAAAATAGATTCTATTTTTCATTTCTTAGAGATAAAAACCCATTTTTGTTGAAAGGCAAAGATGGGTTTTTAAATATTTTAGATATGTCCAATTTTATTATTCGATCTATTCATCAAACAGATAATGCGGAGGTAGCAAATGTTATTCGTACGGTTATGACCTCTTTCGGTGCTGTTGGAGAAGGTTTTTCAATCGAAGATCCAGAAGTGGACCAGATGTATGAAGCGTATCAAGAAAGCCAGTCTATGATGTATGTCGTAGTTGGAAAAGAGGGAAATGTTTTGGGTTGCGGAGGCTTTGCCCCTTTAATTGGTGGTGATGCGGATACTTGTGAACTAAGAAAAATGTATTTTCTACCAGAAGCTAGAGGAAAAGGATTAGGACGAAAAATGCTTGAAATGGCGCTGACTGAAGCAAAAGAAGTGGGTTTTAAACAATGTTATTTAGAAACCCTAAAACACATGACAGCCGCTAGAAAACTCTACGAAAAAGCTGATTTCTTACCATTGACTTGCTCACTGGGAAATACCGGCCATGGTAGTTGTGATAGCTTTTATCTAAAAGCGCTTTAAACCAGAATTTAAATTTAACCCTGATAGCTATAATTGCCTTTATTCTACTATTTTATAAAGCTTAGCTACTTCTAAGAATTCTCCATCTTCCACAATGGTAGCAGTAACAAGTACCTCTCCTCCTGTTTTGACCTTCTTCAATATTTTTATCATACTATTATTAATGATACCTGTACTTTCTGCTTCATTAAAAGCACGATTTCGCTGATATGCAATTACTAGGCTACTGATGTCTAAGTCATTACCAAGCTCATCTCTGACGATTACTTGATTCTTTGCATTATCTAATAATTCATTTTGGGTCGCTTGTTTTGTTACCAATGATCCCCAATGAATGGTATGGCGATCAGAAAATACGGGTTCAACTGCTTTTAAGGCAAATAAGATGGGTAAATCCATTTCGACAGAAACAGGTCCTTCTGCATCCTGAGCTGGAGACCAATTAGGAAACATATTGACTACGCGCAAGGCTTCTTCGTCGCAGCCACCACCGATAGAGTTAAGTACTTCTGCATTGGTTACCTTTCCAGTCGTTGTTACCTTAAAACGAACATATACGGTCCCCTCAATATCATCAGTTTGTGCTTGCTCAGGATAATTTAGATTTCGAGAAATAAAGTCGATTAGTGCTCGATTAGAACAATTTCTTTTTTCATCAGAATAATCAGCATCTGCTTCACATCCTGAAAAATAGGGCATCTCTGCTGCTACTTCTACCGCTCCGTCGGATTGTGCAGATAAATTAGCGCTCAATATGCCTAAGCAAAGCAAAAATAAAATAGTCTTTCTGATCATTTTTTATAATTAAGTCAAACAAGAGTAGTCAACTAATAAAATAGCCAAACCTCACGCCAAACTCTAGTGTAATACAGATTTTAATAAAAAATTAAGTGTATTTCAGACTTTTATTCAAGTTATTAACGACTTAGCGCTTTTAGCGTAGTACGAATGCTCGTCAAGTCATTTTTAGGAGGACGTTCAGCAAAACTTCCATTTTTATTAACAATATAATATTGAGGTAGTATTCGAACTTCATACTTCTGAGCTATATCTGAATCAATATCTCCATCTGCCATGACGTGAACACCTCCAAACCCCATCTTTTTGACGGTTTTCTGCCAGTCTTCCGTATTACGATCAAGAGAAACATTAAGAATGACAATACCTTGATCTTCCATATCCTTAATAAAAGGTTTTAGGTTGGTCATCTTTTTCATACAAGGGCGACACCAGCTAGCCCAAAAGTTTAGATAAACGACCTTGCCACTATATTGCGTCAATTGGATCGTTTTTTCATTAATATCCGGTAAAGTAAAATCTGGAGCAGGAGACCCTTCTGCATATCGAGTAGCCTTTTGGTAAGCATAATTTACTTTTGCTTCATAGTCTAGATGCTCCGTATCATCAATAAAAGTCCAGTATCGTCCTAAAACACTGTCTAGCTCTTTATCTAAAAACGCTTTGTACAACATTTCTGACTGAACAAAAGCTTGGGTATTACCAATTAAATTGTTGGTCGCATAATCATACTGTTTTATGTATGGCTCGGTTTTACCTCCCGCTTTCTCATAACGATAATTAATTACAGCGAGCACATAGTCTCGATACAAATGATTGCCGATAGATCCACCAACTAGTGGAATTTCATCTAAAAATGAAAAATAAGCATCTTGTAGATCGTAACGACCTTTGTAAAGGTGGCCAAACATTAGTTTATTATAAGCCCAATCGTACATGAACTCTGTTTCCATAAAATTGACGAAGTCAGGGGTCAGAGCCTGTTCATTGTTTTTACGATATAAATCTAATTTGGCGAAAGCCCGATCTTTTTTCTGCTGAAGCTTTCCATTAAAAGATTCTGGTGTGGTATTCCGCATATCTTTATCTTGCTGTGGCAAGGTAGAGTACCAGAAAATCTCCTTCCTAAATTGTACTTTTTTAAATTGATTGAGTTCTTTAGGGTTTTCCTTTAAATATTCAGATAAGAATGTATTATTTGCTCCTCCTCGTTCACCAAATAGCACATTTTTTGGATAACTGCCGCCATGGATATTGATTCCCAACGTATCATTAGGTTCTAAATAGATTAATTTTTTTTCTCGACTGTAGATGAGCGTAGCGTACTGAGGTTCACGCACATTGATCCCGAAGGCAAACGTTCCATCTTCTAGGATATTAGAAATATATTCTTCCGTGTCACTGGTCATATACCTGACATTTAGTTGAATGGTTATTTCTTTTTCAAGAGAAACCCTATTATTTATTTTACCAACTATTAAGGTGTTGGCATCAATAAATTGTCCAGCCAAAGGTATATTGCACAATAGAATTAGAGCAATAAAAAGTAAGATACGATTCATTATCACCAGGATAATTTAGTACACTATGTATTAAATTGCTTGATATTTTGAATATCAATGAATTTATTGCACAGTGTATTTTTAGGTTAAAAAATTAAACAGCTTTATTAAAGCAAACAGCTAATCCAGTCCATTTTAGTTGATAATGGAACTTGAATACCAAGATTAGAGCTTGTTAAAAGTGTTTATGTATGATCAGTCGGGGAAGAATAAGAATAACAAGAAAGTCCGCCTCATGCTGTCTATGGAATGTCAATTAAATGGAAAACATCGTGTCGTAACTTAGTTATTCAACATTCCTACTTACAAATATAAGACTTGTGAAGCACTTCTGCCAGTACCGTATTTAAACAGTTTTTTTATTTTAAAAATTGCACATTTCTTTTTTTGTTTTAAAACAACTTCTGAGCTGCTTACCTGTAATTAAAAAAAATTAACTTTTATTTTATGGAATTTCCGTTCTTAAAGCATCATAGTAGAAAAAAACATGAAAAAACGCTGGAAAAAACAGATTGATCATCCTCTCTTAGTAGAAACTTTGTCTCGTGAATTAGAAATTGACCCACTAGTGGTTCGGATGCTTGTCAATCGTGGAATTAGAACGGTCAACGCGGCCAAAGAATTCTTATCTCCTACTCTTGATGGTTTACACGATCCTTTTAAGATGAAGGATATGGTCGAAGCGGTTCAACGATTAGATTTTGCGATCCAAAATGGAGATCGAATCCTGCTATATGGAGATTATGACGTAGATGGAACGACCTCTGTAGCAATGATGTATCAATTTTTAAAAAATTATACAGATGATCTTATTTGCTATATTCCAGATCGTTATCGGGAAGGGTATGGGATTTCCAAAATTGGGATTGACTTTGCCGTCAAAGAAGAAGTAGATTTGATCATTGCTATGGACTGTGGAATTAAGGCAATTGACGCGATTGCTTATGCGAATGAAAAGCAGATTGATACGATTATTTGTGATCATCACTTACCTAGCACAAACCTGCCTGCTGCGGTAGCGGTACTTGATCCCTTGCGATCAGACTGTTCCTATCCAGATACGCGACTTTGTGGTGCTGGAGTAAGCTTTAAACTAATCCAAGCCTTTGCTCAGTTTCGGAAAGAAGATCCGTCGATATGGTATCCACTACTAGACCTTGTGGCGATCGGAACGGCCTGTGATATTGTTCCGGCATTGGGTGAAAACCGGATTTTGCTACGAGCTGGATTAGAACAGCTGAATACCAAATTGCGACCAGGCTTAAAACATATCCTAGCTCCACGGAAAAAAGAAACAGACCTTACCGTAAGTGATTTAGTCTTTGGAGTAGGCCCAGTCATAAATGCTGCGGGCCGTTTGGATGATGCAATGTTATCGGTTGATTTATTATTAGAAAATGATTTAGCAATAGCGGAGCAAAAAGCGAGTGTTTTACAACATAAAAATGAAGCACGTAAACTTTTAGATCAAGAAATTTTAGCGGAAGCACGACAGCAGTGGGAAGCGCAACCTGATTTTGAGACGGCCAATAGTATTGTACTGTTTTCTGCTAATTGGCACCGTGGAGTAATTGGTATTGTGGCGAGTAGAATGGTAGAGAAATATCAACTTCCTGTTATTTTATTGACAGAGCATCAAGATAAATTGGTTGGTTCTGCTCGCTCTATTAGTACCTATAATATTCATGAAGGAATATCGGCTTGTAGTCATTTGTTAGAAAATTTTGGTGGTCATCAATTTGCGGCGGGATTAACTTTAAAAAGAACGAAATTAAAATCTTTCCAATTGGCTTTTGAACAACAGGTTAGCCAAACAATTAAGCCACTAGAAAAATCTCCAGTTATTCCGGTAGAGACGATACTTCCGGCTGAAAAAATTACTTTAAAACTCTGGGAACAAGTGCAATTGATGGCGCCATTTGGCCCTAAAAATCGAAATCCTGTCTTTGTTAGTAAAAATTTAGTAGACGCAGGAGGGACCTATATTCTAAAAAATAATCACTTAAAATTAGCGATTAAAACACCAGAGGACGAGCGAGTAATTGCTGGAATTGGTTTTGGATTGGGAGAACGCTTTTTTGAGTTGCCTGTCGGAAGTTTTGAACTTTGTTATACCATAGAAAAAAATACTTGGAGAGGAAAAACAACTGTTCAGTTAAACGTCAAAGATTTACGGCCTAGTAAAAAAAGCGTATCCTAAAGGAAATCTCTCTGTCTTCTACATAATACATCCCTATTATTTTTAAAATAGAATAATCCTAAAATAATAGGGTTAAGGCTACGCTTACGTCAGCCTTAAATCGTAAACCTTAAGTATTTAATTGTTTTACCTTTTACGAGGTGCATTTTTTCGTAGTAAGTCTTTATATCCAGTTCAGGGAAGTCTAAAGGTTCACTATAAATATCTTCTTTATAGTAAAGGAGATTGGTTGCTGGATCTTCTTCTAGGACTTCAAGTGTGAAATCGGAAAGTCGTTTTTCGTCAGTCTTTAAGTGTATGATTCCTCCAGGCTTAAGAATCTTTCGATAACGATCTAAAAACTGAGGTGAAGTGAGGCGACGGTTGGCTTTTCCTTTTTTTAGAAAAGGGTCAGCGAAGGTAATCCAGATTTCATCCACCTCATTAGGAGCTACGAATAATTCTATTTGTTCAATTCGGGTACGAAGAAAGGCGACGTTTGTTAGTTCTAATGCTAGGGCATCCGTAGCACCTTTCCAGATGCGGTTACCTTTGATGTCCACTCCCATATAGTTGATATCTGGGTTTTGTTGGGCCATGTTTACGGTGTATTCTCCTTTTCCACAAGCCAATTCAAGGATAAGTGGATGATCATTTTTGAAATAATCTTTTTTCCAATTTCCTTTCATTTCGACCTTTTCGTCGTTATGATTCACCAACTCAGGTTGACGAACGTCGTGATTTTGAAAAACATTGGGGAAGGTGCTTAAATCAGCAAACTTTTTTAATTTATTCTTTCCGGACATAATAACTAGTTCCTTTTTTGTGCAAAGATGCTCTTTTTTGTAAAAAAACAGCGTATCAGAAGTGTTAGGATAAAATAGTAAAAAGAAGATAACGTTATTTAAGTAACCACTTGAACGCGTTTATTCGCGATTACTAACTATATTTGCCGTCAAATTTAAAATTTAACCATAAAATGAAATTACGTTCATATATTCTCCTCTTTCTACTTTGCAATTTATCCCTATTAAGTCAAGCCCAAGATATAGGTACTACTTTTCGAGTGGGGCTTAATTCCTCTCGAATTTTAGGCCCTTCTGAAAAAGGAGCTGATGGAAGTGATTTAGAAAATTTTACTACATATACTGGATTTCATGTAGCAGGTGGGGTTGTCTTTAAATTGCTAGACCATTACGGTTTTAAAGCGGAAATAATGTATTCTCAAAAAGGAAGTCGCTATAGTTATGAAGGACCCTCTACGTATATTTTTACAACTACTCGTAGTGATGAATATGCTACGGCAATTGGTACACGAACAATTTCTCAACGAATCATTAACTCATATATAGAATTACCAGTTACTGGTTATATGAAATATGGAAAATTTGAGCTAAATGCTGGTGTCAGTATTGCGGTTTTAGCTGGAACAGGTGCAGTAGGTGATATCGCTTTTTCTGGTACTTCTGCTTTAAATAATGAGCCAGTAGAATTTGCTTCTTTAATTAATCACAACTATCGTAGAGATAATCTAGAGTTCACCGCAAATATTTTAAGTTTCCAAGAAGAATTTTTTAAAGAATTAACTGTAGACGGAATACAAGCGATCTTGCTGACAGAAGAAACCGCTTATGCACAGTGGACTGATATTGGGTTTAACGGTGTATTTGCAAGACCAGAGGTAGAACTAGATGAGAAACTTTATAGAGGATTGGATTTTACACTCAATGCTGGAGTTTCTTACTATATCAGCCAAGGGTTGTTTTTTGGGTTTACGGCTAGTTATGGCTTACGAGATGTATCAAATCCATATTTTGAATATTCTTATAGTGAATCAGAAGGATTAAATCGAGTAGAAAGATCTGATAAGGATAATAATTTTGTCTTGATGGGATCAGTTGGATTTAGTTTTTAATAACTGATTGATACTGTCATAATCTAAAATGCCAACAAATTTTTGGTCTCTTAAAACAGGCAAAAAATTAATTGAGACCGAACGAAGAACGGAAAGCCCTTCTGCTACATTTTGTTCTGTTGTTAAGGTTGGAAAATCAGCGTTGGAGACCGCTCCAATTAAAAGATTATCTGTCTTTGCTTTTTGCAATTCCTTTATTTTTTTTGCAGATAGAATTCCATGGAATGATTGATCAGCTGGATTTAAAACTAAGAAGTCAGTTTTTTGATTATTTGGTAAACTACTCAAAAAATCAATTAGCGAATCAGTAGCATAAAGCACAGGATAAGCGCTTTTCATAGTCGTTTCGATTAGATGTTGGGACAAAATGTTTTCTGTTTTTAAAAGTCGATATTCTTTTCTAGCCATAGAAAAAAGAAAGAAACCCATTACCATACTCATAAAGTCTCTACGATAAACTCCATATCCTACCAAAAGTATAGAAAATCCTTGTCCAAGATAACTAGCAATCTGTGTAGCTTTTAACCTCCCTAATTTGATCGCCAGTGCAGCGCGCAACATCCGACCTCCATCTAGGGGAAAGGCTGGAATTAAATTCATAATTGCTAAAGAAAGATTTAATACAAAAAGCATAGGAATAACCCGATGCCACCGTAAAATTAAGGTGCCACGAGAAGAAAAAATTCTACCAACCTCTCCATTATATTCTAACCATAAAACGACTCCTAATAAAAACGCAAGAATCAAGTTGACTGCTGGACCTGCAGCTGCTACTACAAATTCCTGTAACGGCTTTTTAGGCAGCTCTTCTAGTCTAGCTAGCCCGCCGATAGGAAGCAGGATAATATCTTTTGTTTTGACTCCGTAATGTCGAGCGGTGAGCGCATGACCGTATTCGTGTAAGATAACAGAAACGAATAGCGCTAAGAATAAAAATAAAAAAATAAGAAAGCTACTCAGGTCCATCTGAGCATACCAACCATAGTATAGCAGGAAAAAAGTCAGCAGAGAAAAACTCCAGTGAACATAGACAGGAATGCGGGCTAGGGTAAATATTTTTAACGCTCCTTGCATTTTATTTAATTCTACTCAACTTAATTATGTACACGAGTCATAAAATTATTAAATGTGGATAATAAAGCTTTTGGGGCTTCAGCGTGTACCCAATGTCCAGCTTCTGGAATGGTGACAATCTCTGCTTCAGAGAAAATACTTTTGATCAATGATTCATCTTCCTCTTTGATATAACCAGAACGAGCTCCACGAATAAATAAACTGGCTTCGGTATAAGGCTCGTCGGGTAAAATATTGGCTAGAATATTTTCGTAGTTTTTATAAATAGCAGATAAGTTCATTTTCCAACGATAGCCACCCTCTTTATCACGGGT
>JALZUU010000794.1 GCA_023300665.1 Saprospiraceae bacterium
TTGGGTCGAAAAAATTATCTGTTTGCTGGTTCAGACTCAGCAGCACAAAATCTGGCCGTACTTTATTCCATCGTAAATACTTGCCACAAAAATAATATCAACGCTTATACTTATCTCCATTGGTTGCTCAAAAAGGTAGCCGCCAACAAAGTAACTCCCGATGCCATAGATTGGCTCCCACACCGGATTAAACCAGAAATATTAGAAAATTTTAAAGCGTAATTTTGTGACGTAGGTCATGCTCTGATTATGATAGATCGGGGTTTAGTGGGGGGATACTATAAGCGGTTGTCGAATGTGGAAAAAAGGGGATAGGAAATTTTTATATTATCCTAATAATTCGAAGTCCTCGTCATCTCTTAGTAATAAGTGCAGATCATATTTTTTCTTTTTTAGAAAATCTAATTTTAAAGTTTGGATTAAGAAAAATTCATTTATTGATATCTGCTCTTCACCCTCATAATTATCAAAATAATCTATAAGAATACTCAATGTTGTAACGAGATAATATTTTAAATTAGATGTTAAATTTTCATTATTAAAATTGTACTGAGCCTCATGGATTATTTCGTTTCGGACTCTGTATAGTCGTATCAAGTGTTGTTCTAATTTTTGTTTGTGTTGTTCTAAATATTTGATTCTTTTATCATTAGAAAAAAATATTCTTTTATATTCCCAGCTTCTATAAGAAAGTAACGGTGATTCATTAAATGAAAGGTTTCTAATTTCCTCGTAAGTTTCTTTATTGAAAAGACATGATTTTTCTGTTTTAGAATAGTGAGTCATGTCACCATCTAAATTCATTTTTTTAATGTTTTTGTGATATTCTTGTAAATTTCTTTTAGCATATATCAAGGTTTGAATACAACTTAAGAATTCTTTTATTCTTGTAAATGTACCATCCTTATAGTTACTAAAAAGGTATTCTAATCCAACCCAATAGTTTATTATTTTATGCTCAATTTCGATTGCTTCATTTCCTAATCTTAAATAACGGATTGCAGATTTCAATTTTTCTTTAGAATCTTTAGAGATGTTTTTGCTAGAAATGATCTTTGGAATTCGTTCGAATAGGCCATCAAATATCTTTTTTCCTCTTTTGTAATTTCCATCTAAAGGATTATATACTTTATGAAACTCTGCTGCTTGAGGATGTTCAATATCCTCTACTAGAGCAAGGTCGATCAAAGTTTTTCGATTAAAAGAATCAAAGCCTAAGTTGATAACATCTAAATTTTCTGCGATTATATGTTTAGCTTTTTGTAACCCTGAGTAATAATCCAATGCATTTGTTTCAATAGAAATAAAACGAACTTCACCACTAGCCTTTTTAAAATTTTTAAGTTCGAAACTATCTTCTAGTTTAATATGAGGTATTATATTTTTGAACACCTCACAATTTCCGAAAAGATTCAGGCTATTTATGTATTCTTTTGGTGCACTAATTTTAAACCATGTTCTGTATTTACGCTCTATTGGAATTCCTGTTTTTTTAATTTGAGAAAACGCTTCATTAAAATTTATTCCTTTCTTATAAATAAATAAGTGATGGAAGAGTTTGAATAAAAAGCTTTTTGAATAGCCTGATGAAATGAGTCCAGAAATTAGAAACCCAGTGAGTCTGTTAATTTTTTGATAAACCTCTGGATATATGTCTGGCTTTTTAACTTTCTCAGTTGATTCAATTCCCTTTGAATCATTTACTGTTTTTTCATTATTTTTGATTTTAGGCTTAGCCTCTTCTAATACATGATTATCTTCAACTAAGCTATTTTCTAAAACAGCAAAAAGATTTGATAAGTAGTCTTTATTATCTCTTAAAATAATTTTTGCACTATTTTTAAGTTGTAAGAAGTTTTCATCAAATGTTTCTTTGTTTATCTTATCAAGTAATTCTATAAAATAATCTACATCAAATAAAGTGTAGATTAATACGTTATCTTCTTTGTCAGACTTTAATAATGATATGGTTTCTTGTATTGAACTATTAAGTGTTTTAAAATCCTTAACTCTACCTTCATTAAGTCCTTTTGCGACTGCAATAAGTTCCTCTAATATGGTAACAGGATTCATTACACGGACTCTATAACTATCTATAGTACCTCTATATAGAAGCTCTATCGCTTTTTCTATGAAGAACTTTTGTGTCAGACTTAACGTTTCTATTTTAAAGGTTAATTTTTTCATTAACTTAATTACTATTTGTATTATTCATTATTAGCATTATCTTTGCAGTATGTTTAAAAGTATTTAAACACTTACTTAATTAACAAGAATTATTAATTCAAGATAAATAGATAAGCTGGGTTATTTGGATTGGTGTAATACCACAATTAATCTTCCGCTTGTCTAAGTAGTTATATTAGCCTCTGGTGAAAGCCAGGGGCTTTTTATTTTAAGGTTAATTCTTCTAAAATTTTTCTTTTCGCTACTTTTATACTTATTCTGTTTTTTTTACGAGATCTATAGTAAAGATAATCCTTTTTTAATGAAAAATTAATCTTTAAGTTAATTTTAATTGAAATTTAATCCAAAAGTGAATATATTTGCAACTATAAAGGAGGTTATGCGGTTTAATAGAGTAACCTATTATTCTGTTTATATAGATGAAGAAGAGTATTCTTTATTTCAACAATTTTTCAACAATCATGAGGAAGAAAGGTATGAAAGACCATTATTAGATATTAAATTTTGGCTTCGTAAAATTGGGGATGAAATTGGAGCAGATGACCGTTATTTTCGTAATGAAAGCTTTAGAGGTGGAGATACGAGAGCTTTTCCTCCTCCTGCAAGATACTTGGAAACTGAATGTAATTTGAGGTTGTATTGTATGAGGATTAATGAAAATGCCGTTATATTATTTAATGGTGGAGAGAAAACAGCAAATACCGCTCAAGAATGCGACAATGTTCGCCGACATTTCCTTCAAGCAAATAAATTATCAAAAGCCATTTTTACTGCTATCCTGGAAAAGGAGATTATGATAAATGAAGATGATGGACGTTTAATATATGATGACTCATTAGAACTAGAAATATGAAAAAATACAAAAGCGTAGAAGATTTTTTTAACACAAAAGGTCCAGAAGATGCCGAGCGATTTATTGATAAAAACTTGGACATTTCTCAACAGGTCTATGCCTTAATTAAAGAAAAAGGATGGAGTCAAAAAGAGTTTGCAAAAGAACTTGGAAAAACTGATGCTGAGATTAGTAAGTGGTTAAGCGGAATGCACAATCTTACTTTGCGAAGCATTGCAAAAATGGAAGCTGCTTTAGGGGCCGATATTATTGAGACACCATTGAAAGCTGAGAAGCGATATAAGAAAGTGGAGTATGTAAAATTCAAAGTTTACGCAAACCCAAATAAAATTCTTCCTGATAGTTTTAATTATAAAGAGGCAGAACAAGATATAAGTAAAAAGGATAACACACTAAAAATTCAAGTAGCGTGAAAAACAAAGCTGCCATTATCGTTCCTGAAAAAATTAAAATGGGTACGATCAATATTTTTAAAGCTCAAATGGATACCACTGATGAGTTTATGGAAAAGCCTCAAAAAGGAGAACTTTTCGATTTTGGAATTTCTAATGAAATGGGACATAGTATTGAGGAGAAAAGATCTAGGTGTAGACTTTATCTATCACTTGATGCTCATGATAATAATGAAAAGCCAATTGGATTAAGTTTACATTATGGAATAGAATTTCATTTTTTTGTAGAGAACTTTTCAGATTTCTTTCGAGATAGAAAAGATGGAGGTGTTGAGATGAATAGTAATCTAGCTGCAACTTTACTTGCGATGGCTTATTCTACAGCAAGAGGAATCGTTTATGAAAGAACAAGAGGAACTTTTTTTGATGGGGTTTTACTACCAGTGATTGATCCTTATAAGGTACTTTTGAATAAAGTGAATAAGGAATAATTATTTAATATCAAAAATAGGAGAGACATTTTGTCGATCTAACTCTTGAAGAGGTCAGAATGATTTATCGTTCTGACCTCTTTACATTATGAGGAAACTCAACGAAATAGATAAAGGTTTCGAGGCCATCTGTACATTAGGCTTTTCGGCTATAGTCAATAACTAAAAAAGATAAAAATGAAAACTAGTGGAAATGATATTTCAGACGCTGATTTGAATAGATTAATGTTGCAGGTAGGCCGACACACTGTTCAATTAATGATTTTGGATGATGACGGAAGATTGAAGCCTCAAGGTTCAGGGGTGTTGCTCTATTTAAAGGGGCTTCATTTCATTCTTACTGCATCTCATGTAACTGAAGATTTTAATAAAGACAAACAACTCTGTATTCAAGGAAAAGACAATAAATATCAAATAGTATCAGGAGATATCTGTGAGACTAATATCGATAAAAGTAATAAGATAGATATTGCATTTATTAAATTAGAAGAAAGAATCGTTGAGAATTTACCTGATCATTTGGAATTCGCCGAATTGGAGACTATAGGAAAAGGTGCTGTTGATGATCCAGGAATGCCTTATTTGGTTAGTGGTTTTCCAGCAGTTTTGACGAAAACTCAAGGTCGAGTTATTCAAGGAAAATTACAAATTTATGCTGTGAACAGTTCAAACGATAAGCCAAAGAAACATTATGGGTTTAGCGATGAAACAAGTTATATTCTCGATCATAAAGGAAAAGGTAAAAGAGTTTTAGAATCCAAAAAAGGTAAGTTACCTGAGCCACATGGCATAAGTGGAGGAGGATTATGGAGATATTGGATCTCACGGACTATAACTTCTCAAATACTAGAATACCGATTAGTAGGTATTATGATAGAATGTAGAAATGATAAATACATGGTTTTAATCGCCTCACGTATTGATTTTTTAATCAATAAAATAATTGAAGAATATAAACTTAGGATTGTTTAAAGCAAATAAATTAATAGTAGACTTTATATGTTGTTATATCGGATACCGTCGCTAATGTTATTGTGTAATTAACAAATAAAATATCATAATATATGTATAGTAAAAAATTACAAGAAGAATGGAGAAGCACTTTGCAAAATAATAACTCAAAACAATCTTTTATCTTTGATGGAATCATTGATTCCAAGATATGGTCTACCAATGATTTAAAGTTGATGTTCATTTTAAAAGAAGCATATACTAGGGAAGGGAATGCAGATTGGGATATAGCAAGATTGATCGCGTTGAATGGTGGAAGACTGATTAATAAAAAAGGTCAGGCAACTCATAATCGATTAGCAGAATGGGCATATGGAATTGAACAATCCTTGAAAGGTGAGGATACTAAAAGGTTTGAATCTGAAAAAAATAATTGGGACTTAGGAAAACAATCTATGATGAAAAGCGCATACGTTAATGTCAAAAAAAATAATGGTAAAACTAGATCTGTTGAAAGGCAGCTTAAAAAAATAGTTAATAGAGATAAAGATTTTATTGCTGCACAAATCAAATTGATAGGTCCTAAAATAATTTTATGCGCTGGTACATTTGATATTATTCGGAGCGCTAATTTATTTGATGGTGCAGAGAAATATGATAAATCAAATATTTGCTATAAGTGGAATAATAAATTATTAATTAAGTTTTGTCATCCAGCTAGAGCTAATAAAGAATCTACTTATAAGTTGTTAACTGAAGAGATCAAAAATATAATAAGATGAAATTTAAAGAGGTACAAGAAGAAAATTTGCTGAAAGAGATTCACGAATATCACTATCATAAATTAATTAAGAATACCGTACAAATATTTGTACAGAATTCGGAAGAAGGAATTTTTTCACTTGGTACAGGAGTACTATTCGCGTTTGATAATAGATATTTTATTTTAACAGCAAATCATAATCTTGAAGGTGAAAATATAGGTGAACTAAGATTGAGAATTGAAGACAGCTTAATCAAGTTTCCTGATAGTAGTGTCTATCATACTAAACCTAAACAGAATGAGAAAATTGATAAATATGATATTGCAATTATAGAACTATTAGACTTGAATGTCATCAATCTTTTCAAAGGCAAAATGAATTTTATCGGATTAGGAGATATTCAATTAGGAGCTAATCAAAGGATGTCAGAAAAAGTTAACAAGACTAGTAATGATTATTTGTGTTTTGGGTTTCCTGGTAAAACAACAAAGGTTTATGAAGATAAACAGAATGAATTCTTGGTTAGACCGTTTATGCTAGGTTGTGGTTTAAACAAACGTAATCTTATACCATTAATTGAAGAGGGGTATGATTGCCATTTCTTTATCAACAAAATGAAAAAGGCAAGAGAATATTTTACTAATGAACGTACTAGAATTCCGAAATTAAATGGAATGAGTGGAGGAGGTTTATGGGATATAAACTATGTTGATGCTCAAACAGGAAGGTTCATTATCAAACTGGTTGGTATATTGATTCGACAAAATAACGATCTTCTTATATTTACAAGTATTGATGTGGTAATTGAAATGCTACGGGATATTGCAGGAGTACACAGATTGCCAAGAACTTTACGTATAAAATGATTTAGCTGCTAGCTTAAAAGCGATCTTCACGGTTATGGCTTTTAAACTAGCAGGACGGATGTGGCAAAATCGTTGGTGATACTAAGTAGTAAAATCAATTAAAAGATAGCGTAATTGAAATTCTCAAACAGTGTGAGTACTCAAAGTAGAGAGAATTTATAATGAAACATCCTACTTAATATCCTTATAACAATGATCCTAATTTTGAGAAAGTAGGGTGTAGCCTTTCTGTGATAGTTGCTTAATGGCATCTTGAATTGTTAGCTTATTGTTCAAAATCAATTCTGCAAGAATAGTTTCTCTAATCCGGTTTATTGCATTAGGTAAATTTTTAGCTAATTTTTCTACCGTTGAAAAGCAGAAATCGTTTTGGTGAAAAGCAAAATTTCTTTGCTCAAAGGCTTCCCATAATAAAGTTGTATAAAAATCATGTGCTTTTGAATAATTAATTTCGTTTTTCTTATAATCTTCAAATCTTTCATTAATGAAAGGGTAATCTGCTATCTTTTCCAATTTTAGAAATTCCTTCTCATCGTAAACTGATTTGTCTATTGATTCTGATAGATGAGCTGGTGGGATGTTCACGTTAATCATTTTACTATCAGAATTATGCAAGGCATTTGTGATAGTGTATCTACGTCTTACCTTAACAATTTCTTCTTCCGTTGATAAAAGAATTTTACTTACCTTCTTAATTAAATCTCTGCTACTATTATTATCTATTCCATAGCCAAAAATACCGTCTAAAAATCGCCAATAACAGTTAACTTTTTCATCCCAATAGTTTGTTGTACTAGCTCGGAATAAAATTTTATCATTTTGAAGAAAGGCCTTTTTTATATGAGGTGGAAGAGTCTCAAATCCTTTTGGATACAGATAATTTTTAACTTGTTGAATGCTAGAATTAATAGAGTTTATTTTATCATTTTGCCAGATTCCTCGGATTGACTTACCTTCTTCATATATTATGTAGTGCTGGCTTGTTCCCAGTATAGCTCCATTAAAATTTTTCTTTTTATCCTTGCTTACAAAATTTAAAAAATCTATTGCTTCTCTTATTCTTAGCATAGCAGATTGTACTGCTAATTTTTGAGATCTATATGAAAGTTTGATCCTGACAAGTATGGTGTTTTTTTCTTCAGTAAACTCTTTAAATTTATCTATATAGTCTTCCTCCCATGTACTCATATTTACATTGAGTTGACTTTGGTGAAATATTTCGACACCGTTATGTTTAAAATGAAAATCAAGACTTTCGTTGGAAACATTAAATATTTTAAACAGAAAATGGGCATCTTTTTTAGTTATGAATTGATTATAAAATCCCTTGAATTGTTGATCAAATGTTCTATTGTTTAAAAAAATATCTACAATTGTCTTAAATCCCTTTTCATTCCTTTTGCTTTCGATATCGGGAGGCAGAGGGAATTCGGAATATAAGTCGCTTTCTATACGGTCATGAATTTCGATTCTCTTTGAGAGAATTCTTTCCATAATTCCTCGGAATCCTGCAATATCATCTTGGTGAAAGCCGACCCTTAAGAATTCTGAGAAAAGTAAATTTGAGAAATACTCTATTTTATCTTTCTCATCTTTGATTGTTTTTCTACTGTTTAGGCACTTAGTTAATTCGTTCAAAACCGAAAGAAAATACTTATCGCCATTAAATTTATTCTTACCATTTAGTTCAATTACTAAAGATGAAAAAGCAGATTTAAATTTTTCGTCAATGGAATTTTTTGAATTAGCTTCATTTAAGATCAATAGTAGTTTTCTAATTTTTTCTTTTCTTGAAAAAAAATCAGACTTCAGGTGGAATAATGGATTGGACTTAAAGTATTTCTCAATAACTCTTATAGAGGAAGGGTGTAAAACTGGGCTACTTAATTTGTATTGAATCCGTTCTAAAAGATGTAAATGGTTTTCTAGAGGGTAAGAAGCAAGATCTCTGTTTAGAGATGCCAAGTATCTTAAATGATCATAGAAGTATTTTACTTTTCTATCGATAATAGGTTCAGGATGATTTATTGTACCAAGTCGCATGATTGTATTGTTTAAATATTGAAAATGACTTTTTAAGAAAACTAAGAACAATAGATATTAGTTCCATATTATTTAAATAATGACTTCTTAATTAGGAACTTTATCTCACTCATCAAACACTTCTGTCGTCTTTACCCGAAGTGTGCTCCAGTAACTTGAAAAGAAGAAGAACTCGCATCCTCTTACTCAAAGCCCTGGCGCAAAAATAGCGATATATGCACTTCTAACCCCCAATACTCCTCCCAATCTTCCGACCCAAAAAATTAACAGTCTCCTCCTCAATCTCATCCACCGTTTTCACCTTATCAGCCAGCAACCACGAATCAATTTCTGCCAATTCAAAAAACAACTTCTTACCTTGCTTACTATGAGGAATCGTCCCAGCGGATGCTTTTTTGTAGATGGTGGATTTGGCTCCGATGATGGGCCGCAACTCAAGTAGCCGGTCTAGGTCTACGATTTCAGGTTCGTGCGCGATCTGTTTAACGATGATAGGATTTTCGGTAAAGTACCGTTTTAGTTCTGCTCTTATAATTTCCCTTGTTTGTTCGACGGACATTAATTCGATCATGGTATATTTATTTATGGTTAATAGATATACAAATATGAAAGGAATTACGGGAGAAAAAAAGGCAAAAGGGCATCTGCCCCAAATGCCCCGAAAATAACTTTATGATGCTTCTTTTTGCGTCGTAATACCTAGAAGATTTTTAAGGATTACTTGGAAAAATGGCATCTTCTAATTCTTTTGTGAATTGATTCTTGATTGGAAAAGTTACTTTTTGATGTTTCTGATAATCTCTCAGGTATCGCTCTGAGCATAAAGTAGTCTTATCAATTTCGAAGTGTTGATATATTTTTCTGGCATAAGAAGTTGGCTTTGGTGGTCCTGAAATAAAAATACTACGGCCTGAATTCTTTACGTTTAAAAGTCCCCAAAAAATACCAATCATTTTATTTTTATTAGTATCAATCCATACCATCTCTTTATCAACAAGATTTAACTTGATGAGTAAGTCAATAAATTTGTCGTAGTAAGAGAGGTCCCTGAATATTTCAGGAAAGGTAAGCTCTTTCGGTTGGGTAGTTTTGTCAGTGTTTGAAGAAATTACCTTCTGTTCTTGTTTTAAATAATCTGTTAAAGATTTCTTTCGCTCAATTTCTCTATCGATAAAACTAGATACCATGTTTCCCCACTGTTGAATAATGGTCAGGTAATTTCTTTCTTGATCAGAATATTCTCTAAAGGTAAGATTGATTTCGGTAATGGTTTTATTTCGGTCGATGATCGAGGCTTCTTTAATCGTCTTGTTGACATCACCTTTTGCGATGGATTCCCAAATTTCATGTAAGATGGAGGTGGTTATTTCTGAAAGATACTCCAAGAATTGATCTACACTATTTAGTTCTAATCTTCTGACAGCATTGAATTCGTCATCATCGATCAATGATTTGATAATTCCACGGAAGAAGATCAGTAATAAGTTTTGCTGTACTTCCTCTGGAATCAAATCTTCCGGTAAGCTACCTAACCATTTATTGAACGCCTGTTCTGCTTCCGCTAACTGCTGAAAAGTTCCTTCTTTGGATCCGTCGGGAGATTCTAAATAATCAATGATGCTTTTCAGGAATGCTTCATCTATGGGTTTTCTATTTTTTAAAATGGCTATAGTCCATTCTACATATTTATCAACGATGGGAGAACGGGTTCCAAAAGAAAAGAAGATACTGGTAATATATGTTTTGAGACTAGCTAAACCTTGCTCATCTTTTGTAGCATTATCCACAAAGAATAGGGTATAGGTGATTGCTTTAAATAAGTGTTCTCCGGAATTGCTCCAGGGATCAATATTCAAATCACGATCTAAGATCCGCTCTTTATGAAAACCACAACAATTTGGGAACGTATGTTTTTTCCAATAAAACAGACAATTTATTTTTAGTGCTTTGGTATGTTGATCATCAATGGAAGGGTAGTTCTCGGGAGGTGTTAGTTCCTGAGGGTAGAGAATTAATTTGTTTGGTTTGTTGTTTTTCATAGTATCATTTTTTCTTGCTAAATCCTTTAAAGAGGTACTGATATTTATTTCAGTACTAGCCATGTACTATACAGAAATAGCGCTGTTTTTAGCGAAATGGCATAGGTATAGTGACTCACACAAGTAAGGAACTAAAAAGTCTGTCTATTTTTTCTCTTCTGATAGCAGAAACTCTGATAGGTCTGGATAACCAATTCTAGCGGGTGGGATTGCCGGATTATTGGTCCTTAAAGATATGAAAAAAGTGGGAAGTTTTATGATTGAGAAAGTTGTAAATTTCAATTTAGTAATGCATTCTTTACCTATTTATGATAAAGGGAATTGTTTTCATTCTCTTTTTATTTCTGAGTCTGGCATAATAGCCGCCTGTTCCTAAATTAGATACATTGATTTGTAAATTTTCTTCCATATCAATCATCTTAGTATAAACACGCTTTCCGATTGAATTATATATCTCCAATATTTCCCAATCCTGTTGATTAAAGGTGATTGATAAATATTGATCAGATGGATTTGGATATAAATTATGAATTAATAGATCATCAGTATTTTCGGTTGAAGTATTTAAATCCAGTAGTTTTACAACTAAAAAATCGCCTTCTCCAGGGAGGTCAGGATTATTCGATCCTCTTATATTTGCAGTGTATATGTAGCCATCATCAACTGGTGTAAGAGCTGTTAGGAGGTCTGCGGTAGTTCCTTGGGGGAAAGGGAGATAACTTAACAATTCACCTGCTGTATTATAGGATTTAATGCTTACTGGCTTATCTTCGAAAGTATCATTAGTACCACTGAAGACATTTACTGAGCTCTCTTCCTTAGTATGAAGGATGGTCTGGTACCAGAAAAAATCATCAATTACGGAAACTGAGGTAATAGACCCATCGGTACCTTTAAGTTTAACTAACGATGTACTATCAGGAAAAACTGTTGTTCCCTCAGTTAGATAAACCATCCCAAAAATATCTCCATCTGGAGTCTCTGTCGCTCCTACAAAAATATCTCCTTGTGGACCACCTATGGTATTTGACCATTGTTCCTCTCCCTCTGTGTTTATTTTTACAAAATAAACATCATAGTTAGTTTCTTCACTTCGTATATCTCCTCCTAGTAAGATATTTCCATCGGACAATTTAAGAGAGACTTCTAAAGAAGACCATTCGTTACCAAAAGACTTTTCCCAAATCATATCTCCATCCTGATTTATTTTTACAACCCACATGGCGCCATCTTCAGAAGAAGCAACATCTCCATCATCCGAAGCTGAAAAAGCGGTAAGTATAAACTCTTCCTCACTTATCTGATGAAATCCACGTAGATATTCAAAAGCACTGCCTCCGTAATCATGAGACCAAATCATATTTCCGTTTTGATCTAACTTAAATACCCATAAATTATATTTTGTTTCAGTAGTAATTGAATCTGGTGCTTCCCAGACAACTCCTGCTCCCATTAGCGTTCCATCTTCTAAAGGTATTATATCAAAAATGGCACTCCGTTCTGTCAATGCCAACGTGATCGTATCTAAGGGTTGTCCTGAATTATCTAAAACTAAAATAATACTTTTTGAATCAGTATCTGTATTATCCCCAAAGCCAGTAGAACTAGATTCTCCCACTACAAAAATTTTATCTGGGGAGTTTGAGATCACCCCAAAAGGATAGTCTAAGGAGGGACCACCATAAACTTCAGACCATTCCATCTCATATTGTCCAATCATTTCATAAGGCAAAATTGAAATCAATATGCATATGAACGCTAATCTAAAAATAGATTCCATTTTTTTATTTTTTGTATTAAACAGTAATAGCAAAAGTATACAAAATTAACTTACTACCAAACGCATAAATTTCAATCCTCTATAAAAACTGCTCATCAATCTCATCCAATACATCCTTATCAAACTGTTTCAAATAAGTCTTCGTAACCTTCTCCGTACTGTGACCTAGCGCCTCACTAATTTTAGCAATAGAAACATCCGCATTCTTTAAAGTGGTGGCGTATGTATGGCGGCTCACATATGTAGTCAGCTTTAACCCTTTCATTTTGGCTTTTTCGGCAATGGTTATTAGCTGTTTGTTGACGCTCCGTAGTGCCTGCTTTCTGCGGTTATACATCTGTCTTGGTGTTTTGTGTATCGCCTCATCATAAATCGGAAAAATATAATCCCCTTGCATTTTATTATGCTCTAAATAAAAATCGAGTATATCTCGTACCGGCTTCAATATTTTAAAACTAAAATTCTTTTTGGTTTTGCTTCGCTTGTATTCAATCCGATCCCCCATAATGTTCTTAGTGGTGAGTAAGGAGATATCCACGAAGTTCATCCCACGCGTATAGTAGCTAAAAATAAATATATGTTGAGCCAGCTGTTCTTTGCTGTGATCCGGAAAAGTTAGATCCCTAATCTTGTGGATCACATCTTTAGTGGTGGCTCTAGTTTTGGTAGTATGGTCTAGTTTTGAGATTTCGTAATCATGAAACGGATATTGTTCTGGCTTCAACAACTTATCTTTTTTGATGGCCCTATTCATGATTGTTCGAATATTTCTCATATAGACACTAATAGAAGTATCTTTTAACTTCCGTTCCTTCCTCAACCATTTTTCAAAGTCCGCAAGGAAGTGATAATCAATTTCTGATAGCGTCAATCTATTAGATTTGTAACCAGGGGAGACGTGCGCAAATTCTAGCATTGCATTCTTGGTGCTAATGTAAGGTGAGGCGCTACTTTCCTTCCCTTCTTCCCTCAAATCTTTAATGCGAAGATCATAGTAATCTTTTACCAGACTAGAAACATGCTTTTGAATAAATCTTTTCTCAAATTCAAGGAAGCTGAAGGGGAGGTCATCCCGCTCAATATTTCTGGTGATATCATTGGCTCTTCCTTCGATCTTCAGGAGTACTTTATTCTCTGGCGAGTGGTTAGGAAAACTGCGTTTAAACCTCCCATTATCCTTGTTCCATTTTGCAGGAGTAGTATACTTATTTAATTGAAAGTATTTCCGTTTTCTTTGATGGGTAATTTTTAGACAAATAGGGTAAGTGCCATTTTGTAATTTTTTGGATGGAGAATCGAAGAGAATGATTTTGATCGTGGCCATTAGCTTATTTTTTTGTTTGTTTACTTTTTTGTGTTACGATCGGTAAAATCGTAACACAATCGTAACACAATCGTAACACAAATGTACGAAAAAGTCAGCAAAAACAAATATCTATTATTGTCATTAGTGATGATAAGTAGTTGATTTACAGTGCAATATAGCGCATATAAAGTGTATTTAAAAAACAGTGCTATTACACAATAGTCTGCTTTGGGAGCAGGGGGCCGCAGGTTCGAATCCTGCCACCCCGACAAGACAAAAAGGTCATTTTGCGAAAGCAAAATGGCCTTTTGTCGTTTAAAAATCTGTGTCGAATTTATTCGTAATCAGGTTTTTGAATGACAAAAGGCCAAGCCGAAGGCGACCTTTTTGTCTTGAGCACCTCCCCATCTACAGGATCATAAAATAATCCTGCCACCCCGACACGTTTTAAGTAGCTGATTCCCAATTAGTTAC
>JALZUU010000795.1 GCA_023300665.1 Saprospiraceae bacterium
AGTTATCCAGCAAAAAACGACAAGCAATCATTACAGAGACAACCTTGAAATCTGGTTTTTAAATTTTCTCTAGTTTCTGAAGATACTTTTTTATTCATACACCAGCAGGTTTCGTCACCATAGCAAATAAATGGTGTTTGACTACGTGGACACTGACGGACAAAACTCTCTGTGGATTCTACCGCAGAATGAGATACTCGGTGTCCTGGAATGGGACGATTTTTACGTATTTTAATGGTAATAGCCTGAATCGTGCTGAACTGTCGTCGAATAGCATACGAAATATTCCGAATCAAGGTTTCGATCAATTGCACCGTATGGCGCATTTCGGCTTGACAAATCTGGTAGATCGTTTCGTAATTAATGGTTTCATCAAGGTTATCGCTTGCCGAAGCAGATTCCCAGTTGGTTTCAATAAAAACATCTACTACAAAACTATTGCCAATGACTCGTTCTTCTGGATATACACCGTGATAAGCGTAAAATTCCATACCTTCTAGTGAAATCTTTCCCATTTTTTAGATTTTTTTATCAAAGATACGGAATTATGTAATTGATGCAGTAGGGGCGAATTGCAATGTTGTAGATACAATTCATGAATTCTATCTACAACATCAACGTCACATCCCCACTAGCATCTTCCCTTCGTCCATCTCCATCTACGACCACTGCTCGCCAAACAAAAACCTGCGGAGTCATCAATTGCCCTTTCAGATAACCATCCCAGCCCATCGTTTCATCATCAAACGAAAGGTCTTTTCCTCGGAAAACAAGATTGCCTCCACGATCAAAAATCTCTAATAATTCAATTCGATCCATTCGAGCATTGGCATAAAAGGTAAAGCGATCATTGCGGCCATCATCGTTGGGTGAGAAGGCGTTGGGGGCGTACCAATGTGGTGCACAATCTTCCTCGCGGGTGAGCGTAGGTACGTTATATCCGTGTATACTCGTACAGCCGTTCACATCCGTAAGCGTCAGCGTATAGCTGCCAGGTCCAAGATCTTGACGAATAGAATCAGCGGTATTTCCATCCGACCAATCGAAGAAAAAAGGTCCATCACCTTCAGTAATAGTCAGACTGATTTCGCCATTGGTTTCGTCGGGACAAGAAGCGGTGATTTCGGCTTCGAGAGATGCCGTGGCATATAAATCCAATTCAATAAAAGCAATAGAGTCACAACCATTTTGAGCGGTAAATAACGCTTCGTAAAAACCTGCCTGAGTTTCAGGTTGTCCATGTATGAGTGCTGATGCTCCACTGCAAATCGTAATCAAATTTTCAGTCTGAAAAACAGGTAACTCAGTTAGCGTAATTTGAACAAGCGAATCACATCCATTTATATTAGTAAAATTATTGGAATAAATACCAGATAATTGTTGATAATCATCAAAAATCAAAATAGAATCTCCGGTACAAAGGTCTAGGAAGATTTCGGTGATTGGACTAGGTTCTAATATTTGAACAGAAACGAAGATAGTAGAGTCACAGCCATTGGTGTTGGTATTGACAAATGTTTGAGTGTCTCCGGCGGCGATTTGGGTGTTTTGGAATAATATAGAGTCACCTGCACAGGCGGCGAGGGTGATGGCTTGGTAGCTGGTGTCGAGGATGGTGACGACGTATTGGATGGTGGAGTCGCAGAATTGGGAGAAGGGGTAAGAGAAGGTGAGCAGGGTGTCGGTGGTTAGGGTGAAGGTTTGATTTTCGACTAGGTTAGGTCCTGGGCAGAGAAGAGTGTCGATGTTGGTAAATAGTTCGGAGACGACGGTGACCGTGATGGTATCAGAAAGATTACAAAGCCAAGTAGGCGTAACTGTTCCTGAGATTTGATAGGTTCCAGGAGTTGAGAATACTACTGAAAGACTGGGACATACATTGTTTTGGGAAGAGGCACAGTCTGCTGTATAAAATAGTTGTGGAGCAAGAACGCTCCATCTACTTGCTTCGTAGTCATCAGGTGCCTGGATAGTAAAGGTATCGTTTAGACAGATGGTAGTATCCAGAAATGAAAATTGATAATTAGAGATCGGAGATAATAATTTGATACTATCCCTAAAAACTTCACCACAGGGAGTTATGGCTGAAAGGGTGTAAGTTCCTCGGCGGAATACAGGGAGACTGTCTGTTTGAATAGAATCATTCCAGATGGGATTTTCCAGATAGGGTGGCGCCACTAAGTATAAAGTATGGTCAAAATTAGGACAAGGTGTATAGTAATCATCATCAAAACCAACTACCGAAATAGTATCAGGAAATGTTAAAGACTTAAAATTATTTTGATAATCACATTCTTCTAGAGTACCTAAAGGAAAATCACAGGGTAATTCGTAAGGAGTTAAAAATCCATCATCACCTAAGACGACAAATACCTCATCGGTGTTAGGACGAATAATAGTAATATCATAAATTTCACATTCATCAAACTGTAATGGATTTTCTAAATAAAAAATATGTAAAGGTAGGACCTCTTCAGTTCTTGGATTTTGAGCATATACAGAAATAGGATAACCAGTACTTAAAGGGACTTGCCCAGTATTGCAAATATTAATGGCAAGACCTATGCTATCTCCACATGGATAAGCAGGAAGTACATATTTTAAATTGGCATCAGGTAAATCGTCG
>JALZUU010000796.1 GCA_023300665.1 Saprospiraceae bacterium
ACAGTTCCAAAGAATCCTAGAGTTTTAAAGCCATTGCTTCTTAAATTTTGATTCCTAAAAAACGCTAATTCTCCTATCAAATAAAATAATCCAAAAAGACTGCAATAGGCAACAAACATAAATTCATCTATTTTATTCTCTACAGTTCCTAAGGTGATTATCAAAAAAAGTGGAATTAGCCAATTGTGAAAAGCCATAAAATTACTATAGGACTTATGTTTGTATAGCAAGTAATAATGTGGAAGGATGGTCAGAAAAAGTAACCAGAACAAGTAGTGTTCAAAATATTGGAAATGCCAATAGTTGGTTCGAAGAGCGAAATAAGTTATGCCAATTAGACAAAGTAATGAAGCGGTGGAAGATTCCATCACATAAATCAATGGAAGGCAAAGCAATATCCAAGTCAAGAGGAAGGAGCTTAAATCACCTTCAAAATGGTATATCTGACTAATGAGCGCTATGCTTGCACCAACTGCAAAAATTAAAAAAGAAGTTCCACCTTCTCTCCACGCTACACTATCTTGCTTTTTTAACAAAACAAATCCACAGACTACTTGTCCGATGATCAAGGGAAGAAACGCTAAGATTGTTTTTGTTATTCTTGGAAGCTCATCCCAATTATGAGCGATAATTAAAATAATTCCAAGCCCAACCAATATGGCTCCTAACAATCCAAAAACAATAAAAAGTCGGTTGGTCGATTGGCCTCCTCTTTGTTGATAATAACCTCGAATTCTGTCTGCCGTTTCTTGCGAAATCACCTCCGCTTTTACCAGTTCGGGAATATCTTTTATCATGTTCGTTGTCTATTTAAGGTTTGGTTGCTTCTTCCTTTTATAGCGAAGACTACCTGAAAATAAATCTATGTTGGCCATTATTTTTTTATATCGCTCCGCTGGAGCTTATCTACCTCTGCTTTCCTTGTTATTAATATTTCTCCGCGCTGCAGCTACACTCTTCTTGACCAACATCAATACACAGCGATAAATCTAGATGCCTTAAAAATAACGATTTTAATTAAAAAACAAATATTCTATCTCATTTGTTATTTATTTTAAACCTATTTTTTCATTAATTTAATTGCATTGTTATTTCCAACTTTAACGTAATAAATCCCTGAAGACAGCTTTTGGATATCTACTTTTTGTTTGGTTGATCTAATTTGGACATATATTTGGGCTACCACAAACATTGTAATTTATAATTTCCGTTGCATCTGAGGAGGTAATCTTAAATATAGAATTGGTTTCGTTTGCAATAGGAATACCATCTGCAGTCCATTGAATATTAGTATCATAGGGAGGACCCAATTCAAAAGTAATCGTATCATTGAGGCAGACTTCAAATACTCCATTAACAAAATTAAATTCTCCTCCATTTATGACGAATGGTAATAAGAATACCCACCCGTCAACCACTGCATTCGAAGACATTTCCGTACAACCAGCAACCGTTGTCTCCACCGTAATATTTGACAAGAAAAAACTATCAAGATTTACTACTAAAAATTGATTTGTATCACCAGCAATTAAACTCCCATCCTAAACCATTGGTAGCTGTCATAAACTTCCGTCCAAAGTGTATCAGATTCAAAAGGGCAAAGTATAAGACTACTTGGAGTGATAGTAGGATTACGTGGACATTGGGCGTTTACACTCAAATGAAAAAAAATCGAAAAAAGAAAAAAGGTAATAAATGATTTCATAACTAGTTTTTTGAATTGGAAGCTGTTTAAGAATGTTAGTTTCCGTTTTTACCTGCTTTAAGTCTATACTCCGCAGTTGCTTTTTCAAAATCTCGAATAGTTCCTTTAACACCAAATTTATAAAGAAATCGAAAAATAACTCCAGAACCTCTTGCTGCTCTTTCTTCAAATTCAACTCTGGCTCTAGGGTGATCCATAAATGCTAAAAATCCTTGTTTTACAACTTTTTGGGTGGAATAAAATTCTATTCGTTTTATGTGTTTTAAATTCTTATATCCATAATGGTCTGGGGCGACTATTCTAATTGGTGCACCATGTTCTATAGTCAATGATTTATTATCTAACTTATCCGCCATTAAGACATTTGGCTTCAACAAATCACTTAGTGGTAGACTTGTTTTATAACCATCTTGGGCTTTAAGAATTACAAACTTTATTTCTTTAGATGCTTTAGGTAAAATAAAATTTGTAAAGAAATCTTTAAACAGATACCCACTCCAATTTAGATCTAATTTGCTCCATGTTGTGACACAATGAAAATCTGATGTTTGATTTATTCTTGGAAGCGTACTAAGTTCATCAGATATTTCAAATTCCTCCAATTCTCCACCGATCGAAAAACTAATTTTTTCTGTTTCACTGGGAAATCGATTGGCATATTGTGGTAGTCCAAACCTTGGAAATATTTTGGATTCCACTTGGCCTGGTGGTAAGATATTTTGTCTATTCATCGTTTTTTATTTTAGGTAGTTCACAAGCAATACCAGAACTAATCATAACTCCATTCTTGTTTTTGCCTACGACTCTCCTACTCAATGCGGATATAAAATCTAAGTATTCCAAACATGCGGTTAAAATTATAAGAAATTTTGTTAATGTTTTTATAAAATTTTTATGAATTAATCTTTACGTTTTTTTTTCTTTATCTTTAAAAATAAAAGCTTATGAAAAATCTATTAATTTTTATTGCACTAGTAACGTTATTTTCATCTTGTAAAGATGACGAAATCATTCAAAAAAATGGAACCCTTTTTAATGACAGTCGCGTTATAATCGATTATGAGGTTAACAACAATTTCGTTGAAATATTTGTGGATGGTATTGGCGACACAGAAGATTTAACTCCTTTAGGATTTGATGAATGGGGTTTGGTTGAAGTTCGGTCTGATTTCAACACCAATTTTAGACTGGATGGAAATCTAGATCGTATGTATGCCAAGGCTCCTGAAGTAATCAATCCAGATAATCGCTCACTTTGTCGTGTTCTCTTGATAGAAACTAATATCACTAGTGGTTGTGAGGTTCCAGAAACAGGATCTTATGAATTCAATTTCAGCGCAACAGAAAATAGTGATATTCCTCATTCAAATTATTTACTTAGGATTCCAATAGATGATATTTCTGATAGCAATTCTGCTAACCTAATCATCCGATATACTAATGGTAGAACCATAAATTTTTATCCGTCGGCAGATCTTTCATTTGAAGAGGTGTATCAAATTTCTTGGTAAGGAAACTGTTAAAGAATGAACTCAAAAAAAAGGTAGTGCTGATTTAATTTCGGCACTACCTTTTTTTTTCAATTTCACTTCTTGCTCAGTACATTAAAAGGTGAAAAATCTATAAATTGGGTATTCACTTTATGATGACTTTTTGTTCTAATCCATTGTTTGGTTTCGAAGGTCCAAAATCTACCGGTCTCACCTGACTTGTAAAAATCTGCTGCTGAATTTTGGTCAAATTCTAACTCAGCCATTCCAGAAAGTTGTAAGGTTTCTCCTTTTTTATGATCCACAAAAAGTAAGGCAGCTTTGGGGTTTTCATAAATATTTCCTAAGGTACTAAACATGCTATTTCCTAAATAGTCAGGAACTCTTATTATTCCATTCTCTTGAATCTCAATAAAACCAGGATCTCCACCTCGGTGTGATGCCTCAATTTCTCCTTTTTTCGTTTGAGTGGAAATGAAAAAAGTATGGGCATTGGTGATCCATTTTTTTTCAGATTTTCCTAAAGTAGTCCCATTTTGATATTCGGGAGAAATACTTTTTGTGTCAGGAGGTAACTCTATTAACGCTCTTTGAATATGTTTAGGACAACTTGGATATCCCATCGTGATATCCACGCTAAGTTGTTCGCCTTCTTGACGTGCTTTTCCCCAAGCTCTATATCTTGCTCTTCTTGCTGCTTCATGAAATAATAAACCTACCGTTGGATTGGTTTGAATGTTTTTAAAGAAAATATCTGATCGATTACTCGTGACTTTGGATAAGTCAAAGTTAATTTCTTGAATAGAAGGAATTTGAATAAATCCTCTTTCTCCTACTAATAAAGATAGCCAAATAGCTCCGTCAACATCTTCACTTCCAGCGAAGGCGAGTACTTGATGCGCTATAAAGGGTATCGATCTTGGATGAAGCGCATTTTCTATCATAGGAAGCCTCATTTTCGCAATTTCCGCTTCTCCCGCTAATTTCTGCACAGCTAATTGTCCTTCATGGAATAATTCTTCTCGGAATAAATCAATCATCAGTAATATCGCTTTTAAAATTTGGTGAAAACTATGAAGTTGTTCACAACTTCTCTAGCTCACAACAAAATTATAAGTATTAAGTTCTCCATCTCATCAATGAATTATTTTGCCAATTTAAGAGAAATTTTTATTTGATTTTTATAATTTTATAATCATACTCGGCTCGTAAATATTCTTTTTCATTTGATTGATTAACTCGCCAGCTTTTCCGCATTTTCGGAAAGATAAAGCCATCTATGGTTTGAAAATCGAGATTGCTGATTAGGCTTGTGTGGTCAATCAACGTCACCTTATAACCCACGTGTTGATAGGTTTCTTTATCAAAATAATGCCACCAGATATCGGCTTTGGTATGATGCTTATGTTCCGCTGGATTATAGATGGACTTCACCACGTATACTTCGTTGCCATCGGCTAGCGTCAAGGTCCCAGCATAGCTAATATTTGCGCCAGCGTCCAGAATTTTCCAGGGTAAAAAGATCGTAAATACGGAAGCAAAGATGGAGGTCTTTATTTTTGAGGCATCTATAGAGGTATTTTTTTCGCCATTGATTTCTTGCGAAAATTGGTTGGCCTTTTGACTATTTTTATAGGATTTATTCTCTTGATTCCAACGGACATGATAGGTTGATTCAGATGGAAAATATTCATGCAGTTGTATGCGCTGATATTCTACAGAACCATCTGCTTTATAAAGAGAAAAGTCTTTTTCAAAATTAAAATAATCTAACTGATCATAGATTTTCATTCCTCCATGATATTGAATAGATCGCTCGATAATCTCTCTTGCTTGGAGATCCGAAATATTTTGACTTGGTTTAGAAGTGCTACACGAAACGACGAATCCTAGAAAAAGAAGAAAGGTTGCTAGGTAAGGGTAATTGGAAATTGGAGGGTTTAGCTGTTGCATTTTTTATTTTGATAAAATAAATACCTGGAGATAAATTAGTGATATCTACTTGTTTCTCATTAGACCCATTCCCATTATCACTGATTACTTGCTGACCAGTCACGAGTACCATCTGCCAAGATTATGGTGGTTCCAGAAGAAGCAGAATTGATCGCATTATTAAGTTGACTTACATTATTGACAACTTGAGCATAGCTCAGAACACTTATTAGGCATAGGGTTATGATGGATAGTAGTTTCTGAATCATTTTGATATTGTTTTAAGAACAAGTTTAAGTGTGCTCTATAATAAGTTGTAAATGAGGCTTTTAAAGCAAATTTCTGGCTTCGTCATTGCAGGAAAAGTCTTTGTGCATCGACAAAATTTAACTGGATAGTCTTACAGTAAAACCGTAAATTTATCTATAAGTTTTGAAGAAGAAAGTATTTCCAAGAAGCAATAAGCAAAAATCATGACTAAACGACAGTTTCCCACAACTTGAAAAAGGTGATTGCTTGTGAATTGATCTTAGAAAACCTATTTCCCAGATGCTAGATACGGATAGAACTTGGTCTAAGGTCTGCCATTAAACTTATTTGGGATTATATAAGTATGGTTCATTTCTTTTTTTATGATCAAAGATAAAAAAAAATCATTTTTAAAAATGAAGCATTTTCTAACAAAATTGATGCATCCCTTTGTGAAAAGTCAATATTCAAGTGAAACGGTTGCTGAAGAATAGGTTAATTCTAGTTATATTTATTATATTTATTACTCATGCGAATCAGGGTTTAAAGAATGAAAAAAATACTCCTAATAAAATTTTTATTTATATATGTATCTTTTGGGTTTTCTCAAGATGATTTTGATCAAATTAAATTTAATCCTTTCGACGAAAATCTTCCCAAAAGAGGGGTAAACTCAATTTTAGAAGACCGAGATGGTTATATGTGGTTTAGTTTAGATGGTGCAGGCCTTTACCGAACAGATGGGAATAATTTAAAACGGTTTAATTATAGAAATGGAGACACTACCTCTATTAATGGTAATTTCATCTTATCCAATTATATAGATTCTAAAAATAAAATGTGGGTAGGTACTAATATGGGATTAAACCTATATGATTCAAGTTTAGAAACTTTTCAATCCATCAAGAGTTTCAACAAATTAAGTCCCAATCGAGACGTAAGAATAAATGCTATTGCTCAAATAGAAGACGACTACCTATACTTGGCAACTTCCCATCACGGTTTAATTAAGTTAAATATTCATTCTTTTGAAGTTTCCGCTATTCCAATTCAAGACCACCCTAAAAAAAACCTTAAGATAAAAAGATTATTGGTTCATAATGAAAAACTTTATGGAGCAACTAGTAAAGGGTTAATGGTATTTGAAGCAGCAGAAAACATATTTAAGATGGCAGATTTCCATACTAAAAATGGAAAGGAAAATATTACCCAAACGACCGAATCTTTATTAGTCGACAAAGACAATAATCTTTGGATTGGCACACTAAATCAAGGACTGATTAAAATACTTTTCCAAGATAAGGTCTCTCAGATTTACCAATACCCTTTTACCAACAAAAGAGTTCTATCTTTATTATGCAATAAGGACAATCAATTAATTTGTGGTACCGAAAATGATGGATTATTTTTAGTAAAAAAAGATCTTCAAAATCAACACAAATATACTTTTAAGAGGTTTCAACAAAGTGCCATAAATAGCAATTCTATTTGGTGTTTATACGAAGATACTCAAAGTAGAATATGGGCCGGAACTTTTAACAAAGGCGTAAGTGTCTATGACAAACTCTATCAAAAATTTCATCTACTTTTAGATATTTCAAATAATGATATCTTACAAAGTAGGGCTATTTCTTGTATTATTAAAGAGGATGAAGACAACCTTTGGATTGGTCTAGATGGAGGTGGGATTGAAATCTATAATATAAAAACAAAAAAATCACAAAAAATAAATACTATTCAAAATTCTGGTTATCAGGGTTTAAACACGAATGATATTATCACCATGTATCTGGATAAAAGGGGGAATGTGTGGATAGGAAGCTGGGGAAAAGGCATTTATTTTCTAAAAAAGGGTACCAAAAATTTTATAAACTACACAAAAGAAAATACAAAAGAAGTACTATCATCGGATCGAATTTCTAGCTTTAGCGAAGATACTGCTGGCCGTATTTGGATAGGGACTTTCGATGGTAATATTGTGTATTTTGATCCTCAAAAAGATAGTTTTTTTAATTGTAAATTAGAAGAAACTGGGTCTAAAAAATTTCCCTTTACACAAATTCAAAAAATCATCATAGATAAATCAAACAATATTTGGATAGCAAGTATAAATGGTTTTTTCAAGGTAACTTTTTTAGAGGACTTATCTAGTGATTTAACGTGTAAGGTTACCTCCTTTAATAAGGAATTAATGGAAGCCAGTAATAATCATCCTGGCGCAAACATAATTAGTTCCATTTTTTTAACACCGGATCAACAAATTTTAATAGGTACAGAAGGGGCAGGCCTTTATATATTTGATAATAAAAATATTATTAGCCGTTTTAAAGAACCAATATTTCGAGAAGAAACCATCGGTCCAATCGTAATGGGTAACAACAACGATATTTGGGTAAGTTGTGAAAAAGGAATCACAAATATTGGATTAAAAAATAACAAAATATATACTTATAATAAAAATGATGACTTTCATAGTAATTACCATTACTTAAACTCCATTTATTCCTCAAAAGATGGTTCCATTTTTTATGGAAATGATTTGGGATTAAATTGCTTTAAACCTTCCAATATAGCTTTCAATAAAACACCGCCAAAATTACACTTTACGCGTCTAAAAATTTTCAACGAAGAAATTACTCCCTACCAAGAAAACTCGCCATTATCTAAGGTAATTTCTAAAACCAATCAGATCACTTTGAATCACAATCAAAAAGTATTCACCATCGATTATGTTGGAATTAATTTTACACGGCCTGAAAAAAATCAATATGCCTACCAACTAGAAGGAGTCGATGCTGATTGGCGACAGGTAGGTAATACGCAAAGTGCTACCTATTCGCATTTACGCCCCGGTGATTATACTTTTAAGGTAAAAGCCACCAACAATGATAAAATTTGGAATGAACAACCCTTAGAATTGGCCATTACGGTTTTGGCACCTTGGTGGAAAACTAAGATTGCATACTTATGCTATTTATTATTTTTAGTTCTTTCTTGTTTTTTACTATTAAAAATTCTTCAGCAACGTCGAGAAGAGCAGCAAAAATATGAAATGGAACATCAAAGACGGTTACAGGAGGAAAAATTGAGTAAACAAAAATTAGATTTTTTCACCAATGTTTCACACCAATTCAAAACACCATTAACGCTTATCATAAACCCACTTAAGGGAATTATAGAAGACAAAAACCTCCACCTAGCGGATGAAGTAAAAACAAAACATCAAATCATTTATAAAAACGCACATCGACTGAACCGTTTAATTAATGAATTGATGGATTTTAGAAAGCTACAATTTAACAAAGCACCTATTCATGTGCAACAAGTTGAAGTTATCTCTTTTATAAAAGAGACTTTAAGCTATTTTAGTGAAGAGGCTAATAAAAGAAAAATAGATCTAAAACTTGAATCTGATAGCCAAATTTTGATCGCCTGGTTGGATGCCAGCATGATCGAAAAAATTATTTTTACTCTAGTCACCAATGCTTTTAAGGTAACGCCAAATCAGGGATCCATCCGCTTAACTGTTCAAGAACAACAGATCATAAATCCGGATTCTAAAGCGCTTCAAGATGGATTTCAAATCTCTGTTAAAGATTCAGGTCCAGGATTAACGGAGGACGAAATTAATCAAAGCTTCCAACGCTTTAGCAAAGTAAACACCATCGCAAATAATCATTCTGGTGAAACAGGGATTGGGTTAGAAGTGGTCAAAGGTTTTGTTGATTTACATAAAGGAAAAATAGCCCTCAAAAGTAAAGTTGGAGAAGGATCAATTTTTACCCTTTCATTTTTATTAGGCAAAGCGCATTTTTCTAAAGAAGAGATTTCTGATAAAAAATATGAAATCCCTCATCTATATCAAACCTTACCTACGGATGCTAGTAACCCAAAAACACCTGAGGTAGTTTCTAATAATGATACTCCCAAAGAACCAGCATTATCATCAAAAGAAAATACCATTTTGATCGTTGAAGATAATTTTGATCTCAGAAATTATTTAAGCATAGAATTAACAGAAGATTATAATATCCTTTTAGCAGAAAATGGACAAGAAGCATTTGAAATCGCAAAAAAGGAATCTCCTCAAGTCATTTTGACAGATGTAATGATGCCAATAATGGATGGTATAGAATTATGTAAAGAAATAAAATCTGACTTACAAACAAGTCATATTCCGCTATTATTGCTAACGGCTAGATCAACAGATACCGACAAGTTAAAAGGGATCAATTCTGGTGCAGATGCTTTTTTAGGAAAGCCCATCGATATGCCTTTGTTACGCTCCACCTTAAATCAGTTATTAACAAGTCGCCAAATTCTAATTAATAAATTCTCTAGTGGAAAAGTGGAGACCAATCAGGATTCTCCTAAGAAAATCACCTCACTAGATAATGCATTTATTAAAAAGATGGTAAATTATATAAATGAAAATATTAGCGAATCTGAATTGACCGTCGAATCTCTTGCCAGCCACTTCTTTTTGAGTCGTAGTCAGTTGTATAGAAAAACAAAAGCACTTACCGGAATCCCCGTAAATGAGTTGATTAGAAAAATCAGATTGGAAAAGGCTATTGAATTGATAAAGGCTGGTGACGGTAATATTAGTGAAATATCCTTTAAAGTTGGCTTTTCTTCGCCTTCTTATTTTGCCAAATGTTTTAAAGAAGAATATGGTAAGCCACCAACTGAAGTGCTTTAAGGCTATTTTTTACTCAAATCTGTAACCTGTAGATCCTTTCGGAGACCACCATACTACTAAGGTCATTTTGCCAACCCCGTACCTTTCAGGCTCTAAAGAAAGACCAACTCGCTCACCCAATTTAACCAAACAGTCTCCCATATCACGCCTCTCAATAGGGTTAATACAACAAAATTAGTAGCAAATGCAGCATAATTAATAGATTAAAACGACCAATTCCACTAATTTTGCCCCAGATA